>JASFKF010000156.1:0-5301 GCA_050118775.1 Syntrophobacterales bacterium | reverse complement strand
CAAAGGAAGACTTGGCGGCCATGTCTTTAGATATGGGCTCTACTGTCTGGCTCACCTGCCCACCCGATTCCATTGAAATCATTTGATCAGCTCCAAAGGAAAACCCCACCAACAACTGCTAACACTGCAATCGTAATTGGAGTGTTGGTAAAATGCGCTGTGTTCATGTATCTTTATACATTGTTCCAATACTCCATCCATGACTGGGAGGATTACCCATGGCTTTCAAATTGCCTGAATATAACCCACCGGAGTTTCACCTAGAGTCCTTCTTTTCATCACCAAACGTGAGAACAGAGGAGGTACTGCAAGAAGGGGTAGCGCCGGCTGCTTTTCACGCAACTACTATCTTTCCTGAATATTTCAAAATAAATGAGAAGTGGATTCTTGTAGAAGAGAGTCGGATGGACTGCGCTGTTGTCTTGAGGGAGAGTGGGCTGGAGGTGGTGGAGCAAAGAAGGTTGCGCAAAGGGGAAAAAGTCATTGTCGGTCGGGGGGAGAGCGGCGAAGAGGGAATCTATGTGCACACCACCGGCTTTGTGGAAGAAGGTGAACTGGGCGATAAGTTTGCTTTTCGCTTGGGGAGATCCAGGGAGACTTCATATTCGCAAGATTACGATAAACTCTATGATCTTCTCAGACATGAAAAAGAGGAGGGATATGTTGTTTGGGTACTCGGCCCAGCGGTAGCTTTTGATTCGGATGCCCGGGATTCCATGGTAGCCCTCATCCGAAACGGCTATGTCAACGCGCTCTTAGCAGGGAATGCCCTCGCTGCGCACGATCTGGAAGCCGCCATATTCAGGACTGCCCTTGGACAGGATATATATACCCAGAGCCCTTTGTTACATGGTCATTACCACCACCTGGACGTAATGAACATGGCGCGAGCCGCCGGTTCCATAGAGGCTTTGGTAGAGAAAGAAAAGATTGATAGTGGAGTCATTCACGGTTGTTTGGAGATGAATATTCCCATGGTCCTGGCGGGCTCAATTAGAGATGATGGTCCTCTTCCTGGGGTAATTGTAGACGCGTGTGAGGCGCAGGATGCCATGAGAGTTCAAACCCGAAAGGCCACAACCCTCATAGGATTGGCTACCCAACTACACACAATTGCCGCCGGCAACATGACGCCGTCCTATCAGGTTCTGCAGGGGCGGGTGAGGCCGGTGTATATCTACGCTGTGGATATTTCAGAATTTGCGGTTAACAAATTGAGAGACAGGGGAACCCTGGGGGTGACCTCCATTGTGACCAACATCCAGGATTTTCTCGTAATCTTAAAAAGAAACTTGATTGGATGAGGCTCACGGCGCAAGGCCTGAGGCATAGAGCATAGGGCATGGGGCATAGGGTCAAATCGGAATATTGGAATAATGGAAGAATGGAATAATGGGGAAAACAAATTCCCAGTCTCCAACATTCCAGCATTCCAATGTTCCAGAAACGTTTAGATGCTTCTCCTGGATTCTGACTCCTGACTCCTGAATTCTGACTCCTAGTTCGAAAGGGACTGTATGCCGGGGAAAACCAGAAGGATTTTGAAAACCGCCTACAAGGAAATCCAGCCCTACACTACGAAGGACGGTGCCATCATAAGAGAGTTGATGCATCCTGAACTGCACGGCAACTCCAACCAGAGCTTGGCCGAAGCAACCATTGCACCTGGCACAGCCACCGCTTTACATCGCCACAACCTAAGCGAGGAAGTCTATTACTTTATAGGTGGAAAGGGCCAAATGACTTTGGCTGAAGAAAGCTTCGAGGTGGCCACGGGCGACACCATCTGTATACCACCCAGAACTTTACACAAACTTCAAAATAATGGGAAAGAACCCCTCAAACTGCTCTGCTGCTGTGCACCAGCTTATTCACATGATGATACGGAGTTGGTCACCGGGCATAAATAGGGCATGGGGCATAGAGCATGGAGCATGGGGCATGCAGCTAGGTCCAAAAGACTCCAAGGTGGATGTGAGCTCTGAGATGTGGGATGGATAATCCCGAGAGAAAAGCCTAATCTCACATCGCATATCGCACATCTCACATCTGATCTTCAGGATTTGCTTCGTCCCTGGGATTTCGAATTTGGCAATCAGCCTGCGCTTTGCGCTATGTAGATATCTGTGAGAGATAAAAAATGGTTATTATTGGTGTTGATACTGGCGGAACTTTTACCGATTTTGTTTTCAAAAAAGAAGACCAATGGGGGGTCTATAAGTTGCTTTCAACTCCCGACAACCCGGCAAGGGCGGTGCTGGAGGGTTTGGACCAGGTTGGGAGGAAAGAAAAGAGACAGATCATCCATGGGTCTACTGTTGCCACCAATGCCATCCTCGAAAGGAAAGGAGCGAAAACCGCGCTGATCACGAACAAAGGGTTTGAAGATATCATAGAAATAGGGCGGCAGAATAGAAGCCGCCTTTATGATCTTGCTTACCGTAAGGAGCCTCAAATTGTCCCGTCCAATCTAAGATTTGGTATCAGGGGAAGAGTTCTAAGCACGGGTGAAGAACACGAACCGCTGGATATGGAAGAAGCTCTAAAGGTTATTGAACAAGTCAGGCAGTGCCAAGCACAATCGGTAGCAGTCTGCTTCATTTTTTCCTTTGCCAATCCTTCCCATGAACAAAAAATAAAAGAACTGTTGGAGAACGCAGGAATTCCGGTCTCACTCTCCCATGAAATCCTTGCCGAGTTCCGAGAATTTGAAAGGACCTCCACCACCGTATTAAATGGATACGTCGTCCCCAAAATGCATAACTACATCGGCCATTTAATGGCTGAGATGGCCGAGGGAAACAGCCTATCAATTATGCAGTCAAACGGCGGTAGTATATCGGCTGAAACTGCCATGCAGGAATCAGTGCGGACTATTCTATCGGGACCAGCGGGGGGTGTTGTTGGAGCTCTCGAGATTGGGAAGATTGCCGGACATAAAAATCTTATAACCTTTGATATGGGCGGCACCTCCACTGATGTTTCTCTCATCGATGGATCTTTGTCTCTCACAGTAGAGTCGAGGATTTCCGGGTATCCTATCAAAATCCCCATGATTGATATCCATACTGTGGGCGCCGGTGGTGGTTCCATTGCCGCTTTAGACGTGGGGGGGTCTTTAAAGGTGGGACCGGAAAGTTCCGGTGCCGATCCAGGTCCAATTTGCTATGGGAAAGGGGAGGAAATCACGGTAACAGACGCCAACCTTTATCTGGGTCGACTAATTCCAGAGCATTTTCTCGGTGGCACCATGAAACTCCGACGAAACAGGCTAGATAGCTTCTTTGAGCAAATGGCGAAAGAAATAGGTCTCTCAACAATGGAGTTGGCCGAAGGCATTCTATCCGTAGCGAACACGGCCATGGAAAAAGCCATCCGGGTAATTTCAGTGGAAAAGGGCTATGACCCGAGGGAATTTGTTCTTTTTTCTTTTGGCGGGGCAGGGGGGATGCACGGTCCATTCCTGGCCAGACTCTTGAATATTCCGAAAGTGCTTGTTCCCCAAAATCCAGGCATATTGTCCGCCATTGGCATGATCATGGCTGATGTAATAAAGGACTACTCTTTCACCGTGATGAAAAATCAGCTGAACTGCACGGCGGAGCAACTGTCAAATCTTTTTGAGGATCTAGAAGAAAAAGGCTTAAAGGATTTGTCCAAAGAAGGAATTGGCAAGGAGAATGTCAGACTCGAACGATACTTGGACATGCGCTACGAGGGGCAGTCTTATGAGATCATCGTTCCCTTTGAGTCGAATTATATCAACGGCTTCCATGGTCTCCACGAAAGGACCTATGGTTATAGAAACGAGGACAAGATTGTCGAGATAGTCAATCTAAGGCTGCGAGCGAGGGGCATACCAGATAAACCGAGACTCCATAGAGCAAAAGAAATGAAAGAGCAGCCTCCCGAAAAGGCCTTTCTGGGGGAAAGGGAAGTGGTGTTCGATCAGAGATTGAGCAAGACCCAGATACTTTTCAGAGACAATCTGTTGAGCGGAAACAGAATTTCCGGCCCCGCAATCCTGGTTGAGTACTCTTCCACCATTGTCATTCCACCCTTTGCTGAGGCTCATGTGGACGAGTATGGGAATGTAATTATGGATATCATGGAGTAGCAATAGATGGAGTCGTATAAGAGGGGTGCAGTGTTTGAGATGGGCAGAGGTGTTGGAGTACTGGAGTAATGGAGTAGTGGAGTAATGGAACACGTACAAATGCCCAATAAAAAGTTTTTAATAGCCTTTATCAATACTCCAATACTCCATCACTCCATTGAAAATAGTTTGGGATGCGGAGTTGGATTGTAATTGCCTCCATCGGCAACGGCTCTAAGGACCGCACAGGAGTTAACCGTGAAAGAAAATCCCATTTTGTTGGAAGTGTTTAAGAACCGATTTTCTTCCATCTCTGAGGAAATGGGGGTTACACTAAACAGAACCGCCTTTTCCCCTAACATTAAAGAGAGACGCGACTCTTCTTGTGCCATCTTTGACCGGGATGGGGAGATGATCGCCCAGGCAGCACATATTCCGGTCCACTTGGGCTCTATGCCCATGTCTGTAAAAGCGGCCATTGAGAGCGTAGCCATGGAAGATGGGGACATGGTTATCCTGAATGACCCGTTCAAGGGGGGGACTCACTTGCCGGACATCACGGTTGTTGCTCCTGTTTTCGCCGGCGAAGAAGTTCCCTCATTTTATGTGGCCAACAGAGCTCATCACGCTGATGTAGGTGGCATGAGCTCGGGATCAATGCCTCTTTCCACCTCTTTGTTCCAAGAGGGCATTATCATTCCTCCCCTTAAACTGGTGGAAAGGGGAACGATCGACCGGAAATTGATGAAATTTTTGCTAAACAATGTAAGAACCCCAAAAGAGAGGGAAGGGGATTTTGCCGCTCAAATCATGGGCAATATTACCGGGATTCGGAGGACGGCAGAGTTAATTGACAAATATTCACTGGAGATGGTCGATTTTTACGCAAAAAGGTTGATGGACTATGCCGAAAGACTGACAAGGCACACGATTATGGGCATTCCAGACGGTACCTACACTTTTGAAGATTTTATGGACGATGATGGCTTCAGCGATGAAAAGGTGAAAATCCACCTATCAATTACTATTAAGGAGGACACAGCTGTTCTCGATTTTCGCAAATCCAGCCTGCAGGTCGGTGGCAGTATCAACGCTGTTTATGCTATCACCCTCTCTGCGGTGCTATATGTTTTTCGCTCCCTGGTGGCAAGAGATATCCCCACCAATGGTGGCATACTTAGGCCTATAAACGTTTTGACTAAGAA
>JASFKF010000155.1:0-5306 GCA_050118775.1 Syntrophobacterales bacterium | reverse complement strand
TGATCCAGCGTAAGGCAGACCTGGCTCGTAAGGAAGCTGAGGGAGTGGCCGGAAAAATCAGCGGGCTGACTCTCACCCTCAGCCGCAAGGTGGTGGACGAGGATAAGCTTTACGGTTCTGTTTCCGTAGGTGATATTTCTCAGGCTCTGGAAGAAGCGGGTGTTGAGATTGAACGTAAATTGATCAGGCTAGATGAACCCATAAAGAGCTTGGGAGAATTCCAGGTTTCCGTTAAGGTGCATGCTGATGTGACAGCAGAGCTTACTGTTCAGGTCGTAAAGGAAGAATAGAGACCATGAACGAGCAGGGTGGCGAACCCGCGAGGGTTCCTCCTCACAACATCGAGGCTGAGCAGTCGGTCATCGGTGGCATCCTTCTAGACAATGAAGTCTTACCCAACGTCTTGGAGATCCTTAGGGGTGGGGAGTTTTATCGGGCAGCTCACCGCACCATCTTTGCTGCTGTGATGGAGCTCTTTGAAAGGAACGAGCCCTGCGACCTTGTTACCCTCACCGACCTTCTCAGGTCTCACAAGAAACTGGAAGAGGTGGGAGGGGCAAGCTATTTGGCCTCACTGGTGGACCGAGTCCCTTCCTCGGCCAATACTGGCCAATATGCCAGGATCGTCAAAGAGAAGTCCATGGTCCGCACCCTGATCAGCCGGGCAACCGAGATTGTGGCGAGCGGTTTTGACAGCAGTTTGTCCGTAGAAAGCCTCCTTGACCGGGCTGAACAGGCCATATTTCAAGTCAGTGAAGACCGGATCAACCCGTCATTTTTTCCCATCAAAGAGATAATCAAGGAAAGCATCAAAACTCTTGAAACCCTCTATGATAGAAGGGAGATGATAACCGGTGTTCCCACCGGTTTTGCCGAGTTGGACCGGCTCACCTCTGGTTTTCAGTCAGCTGACCTGATCATAATCGCCGGGCGCCCAAGCATGGGGAAGACCGCCCTCGCTCTCAATATTGCCCGCCATGCTGCGGTTGAAGCGGACATACCAGTGGGGATTTTTTCTCTAGAGATGAACAAGGCGCAGTTGGGTATGCGACTGCTTTGTTCTGAGGCGCGGGTGGATTCTCAGAAGATGCGCAGTGGATTTCTTAGCGAACGAGACTGGCCGCGTCTCACCCGGGCTGCTGGCACAATAAGCGAGGCGCCATTGTTCATAGACGACACTCCGGCAATTTCCGCAATAGAGCTGAGGGCCAAGTCCCGCCGGCTTAAGCGAGATCAGAATCTGGGACTCATAATTGTGGACTACTTGCAATTGATGCGGGGATCTCACACTAGCGAGCGGCGCGAGCAAGAGATATCCGAAATATCTGGATCACTCAAGGCCCTGGCTAAGGAGCTTGACGTGCCAGTAGTGGCTCTTTCTCAGCTGAACCGCAGGGTAGAGGAACGGCACGACAAGCGCCCCCAACTGGCTGATCTGCGAGAATCGGGTGCCATAGAACAGGATGCTGATGTGATAGCTTTTATCTACCGCGATGAAGTTTACCACCCGGATAGCCCTGACCAGGGTCGAGCCGAGATAATCATCGGCAAACAGCGCAATGGGCCAACGGGGAGGGCCAAACTCACTTTTCTTACCCAATACACCCGTTTTGAAAATTTGGCATTTGAGGAAATGGGGTAGAAAAAATTGTTTTGCTAGTGGGGCACCCTAGCTTCGAAGCAATCATTTCTGCTGTAGAGGTGTGATGTGGGATGTGAAATTTGAGATATGGAATTGAGTAGTCTTGCTTGTTTCATCACACATCGCATATCCCACATCCAGAATTTCCCCTCTTAGAGAGCCGCGTCAGTACTGTGCGAGTGAACCTTCAGGAAAAGGATTGAATGGTTGTGTACTGGAATAAAGATCAGGAGACCATGGACAGAGAAGCCCTCGCCGGTTTTCAATTGGAGCGCTTGCAGTGGACTTTGCAGCAAGCGGGTAAATCTCCTCACTACAAAAAAATATTTGCTGACCGAAAAATAGAACCTGGGGAAATTAGACACCTTGAAGATATCCGCCAGCTTCCCTTTACTACGAAAGAGGACCTACGGGCTCAATTTCCTTACGGTCTTCTTTCCGTGGATCTCAAGGAAGTGGTCAGGCTCCATTCGTCATCTGGTACTACAGGACAGGCTACAGTTGTTTTTCACAACCAAAAAGACATTGCAAACTGGGCTGACCTGGTGAGCCGATGTATGTACATGACAGGAGTACGACAAGATGACGTATTCCAGAACCTTACCGGTTACGGGCTTTTCACCGGAGGGCTCGGCTTCCACTATGGAGGCGAGCGTCTGGGAGCTCTAACCATTCCATCCGGCACGGGTAACACCAAGCGACAGATCCTCCTTATGCAACAATTTGGCACCACCGTTATCCACCTGATTCCCAGCTATGCCATGCGTCTCATGCAGGTGATGGGAGAGTTGGGGGTTGATCCCTCTGTGGATTTAAGATTGCGCATCGCTTTTCTTGGAGCAGAGCCCCATTCGGAAGAGATTAGGCAACGGGTGGAGCGCTATTTTGGGGTGCAGGCCTACAATTCATACGGCCTTTCAGAGATGAATGGACCGGGGGTTGCTTTCGAGTGTCCGGAAAAGAGGGGAATGCATATTTGGGAAGATGCATTCTTGTTGGAAATTGTTGATCCCGGGACTCTGGAGCCGGTGGAGACAGGCCAAGAGGGGGAGTTGGTTTTAACTACACTCAAGCGTGAGGCCATGCCGATTATCCGTTACCGCACAAGCGATCTTGCTCGTGTTCTCCCAGGGCCGTGTCCATGCGGCCGAACTCACAGCCGGTTGGCTCGGATCATGGGTCGGACTGACGACATGCTCATAATCAAAGGGGTGAATATCTTCCCGATTCAGGTGGAGCAAACACTGATGGAGATCCCTGAAGTGGGGCAAAACTACTTGATAATCTTGGAAAGGGCCGCCGGCATGGACACGATGCGCATACAAGTGGAAGTGCGGTCCGAAATCTTCGAGGAGGACATGCGCTACCTCAAGGGGCTGGAGCAAAAAATAACTCGCGAGCTTCGCAATGAACTTCTCATCACACCTAAAATAGAATTGGTTCAGCCCAACACTTTACCCCGTTCTCAGGGGAAGGCGGTGCGGGTTGAGGATCGCCGTTGACGCATAGCGCGATGCGCTATGCGAACTAGGCACCAAGAACTAAGCACTAGGCACTTGGGAATTTCGGATTTCGGATTGTGGATTTAAAAGCAATTAGGATCGATTTCCTCTCAACTACAGACTACTGGCTACTGACTACTTGGGGTTTGCCCTGCGCCTTGTGCCTCTCCTCATTCCGCAGTCCAAAATCACAAAAGTGCTCACTCATAAAATGGCCTCTATTGCAAAATTTTCTCTCCCAGATTACAATTTTATAAACAGGCACACATTCCGGGAGGTTTATCGATCCGAAAAGTATATGGTCACACCGCCGGCCTAAGCGCGGGTTACATAAAGCGTTTGCAGAAGTTGTATAGGCGACGTCTGCCCCCCCAAGGAATTATCACTCCCGAACTCTCACGCACCCTTGCCAGACTTTCATTCGAAGCCAATCGGCAATTGGGCCTACTCATCAGTCGTGGCGGCGACATTGAACGGGTAATTGTTGGGGACCATCGCTCCATACTTATCCCGGAGCTTTCTCCTACTCGTGGTCACCGCAGTCGTCTTCGCGGCCTGCGCTGCGTCCACACCCATCTAAATGGAGAACCGGTAACTGAAGACGATCTAATGGATCTGGTCTTTTTGAGGCTGGATCTAATGGCGGTCCTGGAGGTAGACGAGCATGGCGGCGCCCGGCGCCTGCTAGGAGCCCACTTGCTGCCTGAAAACGTCAATGGCAAAGGGTGGCTTGTTATGGATCCGCTTCCGGCCTATGATCCCAAGCTGGATTTTCTTCAGTTGGTCCAGTCTTTAGAAGGTGAGTTCGCTGGAAAGCAGGCTTTGCTCGAAGTGAAAGGTGATCAAGATCGGGCTATACTGGTCAGCGTGACTAGCGTTTCTAAGACTGAGGCCGAGGCCTCTATGGAAGAGTTGAGCGAGTTAGCCTATTCATCGGGTATAGCCGTTGCCGAGAGAATCATCCAGCGGCAGCAAAAGATTAACCCAAAGTACCTCTTAGGCCGGGGCAAACTCAGTGAGCTTGTGCTCCGAGCTTTGCAACTGGGAGTTGATCTCCTAATCTTCGATCAGGACCTTAATCCCTCACAAGTGCGCTCCATTACCGACTTCACTGAACTGCGAGTTATTGACCGGACTCAGCTCATCCTGGACATATTCGCTCAAAGGGCTAAAAGCCGAGAGGGTAAGATTCAGGTGGAGATGGCGCAGTTAAAGTATATGTTGCCGCGACTAGTGCTAAAGGATGATGCTTTGTCGAGGCTCACAGGGGGTATCGGCGGTAGGGGGCCTGGCGAGACCAAGTTGGAAATCAACCGGCGTAGGGTTCGAGATCGCATAGCCAGGCTAGAAAAACAGCTGCAGCAAATCAGCAAGCAAAGGGGCCAAAGGCGAGGGTTGCGGCTACGTGCTGGCCTTCCTATCATTTCCATAGTTGGCTATACAAACGCGGGAAAGTCAACGCTGCTAAATACTCTTACCCACAGTAAGGAGCAGGTGGAGGATAGGCTTTTCGCTACTCTAGATCCTGCAAGCCGTAGACTACGCTTTCCCCGCGATCAGGAAGCTATAATCACTGACACAGTCGGGTTCATTCGCGACCTGCCAAGCGATTTGAAAGAGGCCTTTGGCGCAACCTTGGAAGAACTCCGGCATGCTGATCTGTTGCTCCACGTGATTGATATAAGCAATCCTATGTTCGAGGAGCAAATGAAGGCGGTGGAAGAGCTCTTGGAAGAGCTCGATCTGCACCTCATTCCAATGCTTCGCATCTTCAATAAGGTGGACTTGGTGCAGGATAAGGACTACTTGCAGAATATATGCAAGCGGAATGGGGCGATTGGTGTGTCCGCCCTGAATGGAGAAAACCTGGCCTCTCTGGTGGAGGCCATGGAGAAAAGGCTGCCCCTGGTGCCAACGGCGACTAGGCCCCACCCAACTCTTCATTAAGGGAACCATTTCAGGAGCGGTGATATAATAAGGACCATGCATAGAGGGACAAGACTGGACTTTCAGCTAGCAGCGGGCAGCTGGCAGCCGGCAGAAAACAAGTACCCTCCATAGAGAATCATTGCTGTGTGCTGCTAGCTGCCTGCTGTCAGCTTATAGCTGTATTACTGCGGTGTTTAGCAAGTATTTCTCTAGCACGTCTAAGGTCTTTTTGG
>JASFKF010000154.1:0-5311 GCA_050118775.1 Syntrophobacterales bacterium | reverse complement strand
AGACCGACTACGGCCCGCTGCTAATCGCTTCGAGCCCGGCGTCCTATCAGGTCCGAGCACCGTTCCGCTGCAAATGGATGGGCAGAGATCTCGGATTTGACAACTACGAAATCTACCTGAAATGGACTGGAATGGGCCAGAACGAGGTTAATGAACTAAAAGCAAAGGGGGTAATCTAATGGCAAAAGATCCAAGAGTAACACGTATAGAAGACCTGCCAGGCCCCAAGAGCAAGGGTGAAATGGATGAGATGAAGATGCCCTACGAGGAGTATTGCAAGAAGCTCTTCGACGTGGGCAATGAACACACCAAGCCCATAGCACTTAAAGGGATTAGGTGGTTGAGCTGTACCATGTATATCTTCACGCCCCACTCTGTGGCCAACCTGGCCGAACTGGGGGCCGAGGTCATCAAGATCGAGATGCCGAGGATGGGTGACGCCATGCGCCACACATCCCCGTTTAACGAGTGCTACCTCTATCCGCTCCACGACACCCGGCCCATGACCGGCACTGGCCTGGGTTTCACCAACGCCAACCCCAACAAGTATTTTCTCACCATGGATTACCACATCCCCGAGATGGTGGAAGTCTTTTACGGCCTGGTGAAGAAATCCGACGGCCTCACCGAGCTTTACCGGCCGGGGACCCTGGACAAGTGGAAGATGAGCTACCGGTATCTGAGTGAAATCAACCCCCGGTTCATCTATGTCTGGGGCGGCGGTTTCGGCTACGGTCCCAAGATCTTCGGCGGTTCCTACGACATCCTGGGCCAGGCCCACGCCGGACTCGCCTCGGTCACCGGGATGCACGAGTTCATGGGCGGCCATGCCACCAAGCAGACCAACTGGGTCATTGACTGGCAATCGGGCAACCTGATCACCTGCTCAATCCTGGCGGCCATCCACCATCGGAGAAAGACCGGGCTGGGAACCATGATAGAGTTCTCCCAGGTCCAGGTGCCGACCCGGATGCTCGGACATACCTTACCCATGTACGGTAAGTTCGGTATCGTCCGCCAGCGCTGGGGCAACTGGGACACCCAGCTAGCAGTGCACGGCATCATCCTCTGCGGTAAGTCAGATTTTCCGGAAGCCGACAATCCGCAGGACAAGTTCTGTGCCCGCTATGCCATGGTCAGCGCCTTCCAGGATGAGGACTTCAAGGAGCTCTGCGCCATTACCGGCATGAAGGACCTCTTCGACAAGTACAAGGCTCACAAGGACCGGGTGGAAGGCGAGGCTCAGGTGGAGATCTATGCCGCCCTGGAAAACTGGGCTGCGGACAAGACCAGGTCCGAAGTCTGCAAGACCCTGAACGATGCAGGCCTCCTGGCCGAACCCGTTCGGAATGACCGTGAGGTCTATGAGAGCCCGCACTTCAGGGAGAGAGGCACGGTAAGGTGGCTGGATGATCCCCTCTTCGGAGATATGCTGCTCCATGCCGGCTACAGCTGCGGACTTATGGAAAAAACCCCGAGGAGGATCAACTGGCACTGGCGCCCCGTTGGTGCTGACAACAAGAAGATCTATCGTGACCTGCTCGGCGTTCCGCTCACTCAAATCAAAGAGTGGTACGACAAGGCCTGGATCTAAAAGGAGGGACCACTGTGTGTGATATAATCTGGTGCAAAAAAGAAGTTGATGGAAAAGACTGTGACACTATCAACTACCTGGACCCCTACTGTTTCTGGAACTGGGAAGGCACGATCAACTGTGCCGAGTGCGGTACGGTGTACTACATCCACATGATCCAGGGCTTCATGTACAAGGGGCCGGAGGAAAGACCCGGCGAGGAGCCCGACACCAGTCCCCTGTATGCGGACAAGCCCTTCGAGGGCTATGCTAACTACAGACCTGGTGTCGAGGGGAGGACCAGACCATACGAGTGCAAGCCCAGATCAGTACTGCTGGGTGTTGCCGACATGGTCAAGTTCAGCATCCGGGGCCGACCGGTGCGCGGCTGGCGTCCACAACCACCTTCTGCCGGTTTGGCCGGGAGCTTTGGCTTCAACTGGGATATTCAAAAACTTTCGCCTGAGATCTGGGAAGAGTATCAGGAGAAAATGGCGAAAGGCGAAGTCCAGGAGTGGTAACTAGAGAAAGGAGTGTCACATGGCAGAGTTAACACCAGAAGAATTTCTGGATACCGTATTGGTTCCGGAAAAACAAAGTGACCATATATGCTGGAACTGCCGAGGCTTGAAGCCGGTTCTCAAGGGCTCCAAGTTTCCGCCCGCAGACATCATCGGTTGGTGCATGAAAGTCCACTGGCCCCATTACTGGTGCGTAGCGGATTTTAACGTGGTCAAGAAGTGCTATGCCTTTGAGGCCAAAAAGAAAGACTAGCATGGAAGAAAATGTCCGCCAAGAACTCGACGTCCTCAAGCAGATGATGAACAATTGGAAGAGGGGCTATCTCAGCTGGGCATCCCCTGACGGGGACAACCAGCATGTGCTGCTGGAATTCACCGAAGAGATCCAGGAGCAAATTTACCCCTATGTCACAAGATTGCGTGAGGCGGCACACCTCAACGATGTTGAGGCCAAAGAGTTCATGGACTATTGCTACAGCCAGGTTGCAGATCTTCGCGACCAGTTGGAGGAAGTGGCAACCGATGGAAATAAATAAGGAGGTTTAATATGCCTGAAAAATGTCGAGTGGTGGTCTGCGGCTTTGATCCCATGCTTGTAAAAGCATACGCAGCTGCCAACATGAGAGCCTGTTGGTGGCACATACCCGACAAGCTGTATGAGGATTTCGAGATGAAGCCGGGAATGAAGGTTAACGGTAAGCTGCTCAAAATCTACTCCGGCAAAACCGGCGAGGAAGAAGCAGCTCCCAATGAAGCCTTTGAGTGGGAGACCGCCAAAGAGACCGGCCGTGTCGTTTTGCTGCCATCGGATGTAATTAAGAAATACAAGCTCACGGAGTTTCATTTCGTCGAGATGCTCATTGAGAAGATCGATGGCAAAGACGTCGCCCCCGGTGAAGAAAGGCAGAGCAAGAACTGGTGGCCTGATGAGAAGCTGAAGCTGGACTTCACCTTGGATTACCTCGAGTAGCCGCCAAAAACCGATAACATCAAGGCCCTCTCCCCCGTTACGAGCGGGGGCGAGGGCGAGTATAGCAGGCCATAGTGGGGCAGGTCTGCTGCCTTCGCCGAGGCATCGGTAGGCAACCCTTGCCTGCCCACACTAAGTTTGTGTCCCCTTCTCCTATTGCAAAGATTGGGAGAAGGGGATTTTTTAATGGCTTGAGAAACCCTGGAGATTAGTCTATTATTGGCGGTCTGATTCTAGGAAATAACGTAAACCCTAATGTTGCATACCTACACCGGTAAAAACCGCTGCGCTCGCGTGATAGCACACCATCTGCGGCTGTGCTCGTCTCGGACAGGACTCGACGTACGGTCAAGTACGCCTCGACCTGTCCAAGTCTTTGCGCAGCCACATCTGACGCACTCTTGCGCGTTTTTCCTCAACGTAGGTATGCAACATTAGGGTAAATCAAAGGGAGTGAAAATGACAAAGGATAAGAGAGGAGATGAGAAATTTGAGTTTCCCGAAGAACTTGATCCCATTCAAGATGGGGTTGTCATCCCGGCAGCGCACGAACCGGATCATCCGGGCTGGCTGTCTATCGCAGAGATTATGAAGATTTCGGATCCCGTCTTTGAAAAGAGCGTCTTTCTTATCGGCTATCAGGAATCCAGTAATGTCTACGTGCTTGCGGGTGATTACCTGACCATCGTGGATCCGGGAAATGATTATACCGTTTTTGCCGAGCTGCAAAAATTAGGGTTCGATCCTTTGGACATCAAAAAGGTGGTGCTCACCCACGGCCACCGGGACCACTGCATGGGCGTATTTGAACTGTTGAGATACCCTCCCATCTATGAAAATAAAGAGATCGAGATTGTCAACCATGAAGCAGGCCCCCAGGAGTTTAAGCAGATACTCGAAGAGCAGGGATTCCCCCTTACCCAGGTAAAGGGCGGGGAAACCCTGGAACTGAGCGGCTTTGAATGGGAAGTGATACACACGCCCGGCCATACGATTGATGGCATCTGCCTTTATCACGAAACCACCAAGACGGCCATTACCGGCGACACCGTTTTGCCCCACGCCATGGCGGATGTGGACAAAAATGCCGGGGGGAGGCTTGATCATTATCTTTACGGAGTCAAGCAGTTGCTGAAGAAAGACATTGAAAATGTACTCCCCGGCCACGGTGTGCCCGTAGCAGGTGACGGCAGAATCGCCGTCGAGCAAACCTACGAGGGGTTGATGATGAAGATGGCAGAGATCGAGCCTGAATCCAAGACAACCTGGATGGAGGGCGCCACCTTGCTGGCTGAAAAGGGGCTTTTGGAAGAGGTTGTTTACTGCTGCGACAAGGAACTCGCCCTAAGACCGGAAAAATTGTCAACCATGCAGTTGAAGGCCTTCGCCCTGAATGACATGGGGCGGTGTGAAGAGGCTATTGAGATCTTAGATGAGATTCTGGCGAAGGAAGGCGAAAACGCTCACGCCCTCACAGCCAAAGGCCATGCCTTGCTCGGGCTACAAAAATTCAATGAGAGTTTGAAATACTTTGATGAGGCCATAACCATAAACCCGGAGATCAAGGAAGCCCAAGTGTTCAAAGGCATGGCCCTGTACTTTTTGGGCAAATATGATGAAGCCATGGACATAGAACCCTTCAGGGCTGAGTTTATGGATAGATTCAAAGATGAAATTGACAAGCGGCAGGAACAAAAAAAACAGGATGATTAGTAAAGAAATGGGACCCAGAGGAGAAGAGACAAATGAAGGAGGAGTTCTTATCACTGTTTGAGGCTGCAAAAGATCTGGTAGACTACATTGATAAAGAACATGTATTTGACAAAGCCGCTGACATGGGATGTGGGGGCTTTGATACCTATCAATCTGACGCCTTTTACGATTTAATTGGAGAGGCCAGGAAAGCCATAACTGAAGTTGAAAACGGATTGAAAACTTCTGAATAGGAGGTACGGAAGGAATAGGTGCATCTATGGCAATAGAGGAAATTACTTATGAAGAGTTCATGAACAAGCTCGATCAGATTGAGAAGCGGTATTTGTCAGATGAGGAAGGTTTTCCCGAAGGTGCTAAAGAAAAAGGTTTGGAGATTTGCAAAAAATTCAGGCGTGAGGTTGCAGAGTCGGGTCCTGAGAACTTTGAATATTACCTTGATACTATATATGACCTTCCCATGCACAAACCCAAGGAACGCAAAGAATGAGCTCACCGGCGATTCTCATCCTATCATTTTATGAAAAAAGAAAT
>JASFKF010000153.1:0-5325 GCA_050118775.1 Syntrophobacterales bacterium | reverse complement strand
CCGCACGCTTTATTGTCAGATGATGTTCAGGTCTCGTGTCATGCAATAGAAGTATGTTTTTGAAGCGGTGCATAGGGTAACTCCTTGGTTAGCAATTAACCATCTACAATTCTGGGCCCTTATTCCCGCGCAATGCAGCCTGAATTCTGATGAATTCACCAACGTTGTCCATGGTAAGTAGGCCAACTAGCGTTCCGCTGTGAAAAACAGGAAGCGTATGGCACCTGCAGTCCTTCAATTGCATAAAGGCAGTCTCCAGCATATCAAAGGAATCCACTGTGGTGAATTCTCTCTGCATGACTTGCGAAACCGGTACGTCTTGGCCTTTCTGGCTCAAAGCAGTCAGTAGGTCATTTTGCGTCAGAATGCCCATAACGCGTCCGTCTTGAACCACTGGAAAATCTCGCTGCGATCCGGCTAAGGTGAGCTTCACTGCCTGGGCAACCGATTCGTGGGGTGAAAGAGTGCGAAAATCAGTTAACATCGACCGTTTCACCGGGATGCCACCAATGGATGATCTCATCTGTACCATGCTCGCTTCTTGGGCAGCGCCAATCCAGACGAAGAGAGCGATGAACAGCAAAAAGGGATTGGTAAACAGGCCAATGAATCCGAAAACAAAAGCCATCCCCTGACCAACATTGGCAGCTATTTGTGTAGCCCTGGTGTGGTCGGTTCGCATGGCGAGCAGCGCTCGAAGCACCCGTCCGCCGTCCATGGGGAAAGCGGGCAGCATATTGAAAACCGCAAGAAAAACATTCACTACCATGAGTCGCTCAATAAATGAACCGGTTGTAATGGTAAGCTGGTTGAAAGGTTCCAGACTTTCGCTAAAAAGAAGCCAAACAAATAAAACTGCTGCAATCACCACATTTACAGCAGGTCCGGCGAGGGCAACCCAAAGCTCGTGTAGGGGATTTTCCGGCATTCGCTCCAAACGCGCCACACCACCAATGGGCAACAGAGTGATATCGCGGGTTTTTATCCCGTATTTTTTCGCAGTAATTGCATGGCCGAACTCATGAAGCAGAACGCAGGCGAAAAGGACAAGTATGAAGCCAACACCTGCAACAACAGCCTCAAAAGTCCTCCCCCGCGTCCAATGAACCACTCCCAACCATCCTAGCAAAAGAAAGAATGTCAGGTGAATGTATACAGGAATTCCGGCGTAAGTTCCAAGTTTTATTGACCATTTCATCGTTAATTCAATCTCCCACTGAAAGAATTATTTTCCCCATAGATTCTCGAACACATACTGAGCTTGGCAGTTGCGAATAAGGTAAGTTTTCTTTCGTTTTTGTAAAGGGTACTGTGATGGTGATTTGCCCGCGGATAGAAGGACTGGCGATATTCTGACCCTCCAACCAACCCCGTTGAGGAGAAACTCTCCTGGCCAAACAAAACTCCAGGGAACTTCACGGCTTCAAAGAAACTATCGACTTCCGCAGGCATATGGATTACTATTCCTGTCCAATCTTTGGCCACATCTCAGAGGGTAGGCCCTCTGGATCGCTGGCCTTTTACTGAATTGCGCCATCGCTTGGAGTACCCCCTCATGGGCTGGTCTCTGCTTGCAACATTTACTCTAGCTCTCTTGGCACCGTTCCTTCACCGTCCTCTGGGTCGTGCCACGGGATGGGTTCTGGCTCTATTCCCATTTACCTTGGTTGCCTTTTTTGCCCGACATCTTCCCATATCGCCCGGGGAGAGGTTTGTAGCAAGCTGGTCCTGGGTGCCAAGTCTCGGTGTGGACCTTTCATTTGCCCTCGATGGCCTTTCCCTCATCTTTGTGCTCCTGGTGAGCGGAATTGGTGGTCTTGTGCTTATTTACTCAGGGGCCTATCTTGGAGAGCAAACTGGCGGGGGTCGGTTTTTTGCATATCTTCTTCTATTTATGGGGGCGATGCTTGGACTCGTTCTCAGTGACAACGTGATTACCCTTTTTGTTTTCTGGGAATTGACCAGTATCAGCTCCTATCTTCTCATCGGATTCCACCACCACACCGAGACGTCCCGGGCCTCTGCTCTCAAGGCACTTCTGGTGACCGGCGCAGGTGGTCTGTTACTTCTGGCGGGTCTTCTTCTCATGATGCTCGCTGCTGTACAATTGGGATTGCCCCTTGAAAAGGCCGGCCGGATCTCTGCTATGTTTTCCCTGAATTTTCATCAACATCCTCTCTATCTGCCGATCCTGGTTTTACTTCTTCTGGGTGCCTTTACCAAGTCGGCCCAGGTTCCTTTCCATTTCTGGCTCCCAGCGGCCATGGCCGCGCCCACCCCCGTGAGTGCCTATTTGCATTCAGCAACCATGGTAAAAGCCGGAGTCTATCTCTTGGCGAGGTTCCACCCAATCCTTGGCGGCACTATCCCCTGGAAGACGCTCATGATCGGTGTGGGTGTTGTGACCATGCTCGTCGGCGCCATCATGGCCACGGGACAGCGTGATCTCAAGCGGATTCTGGCCTATTCCACCATCAGCGTTCTCGGCATACTCACCACGCTTCTCGGCGTAGGTACCGTGCTGGCCGTTGAGGCCGCAGTAGTATTTCTCGTAGCTCACGCTCTCTACAAGGCGGCTCTTTTCATGGTCGCCGGCAACATCGACCACGAAACGGGCATTCGTGACGTGACCCGCCTCGGTGGCCTCCGCTCGCTCATGCCAGTAACAGCAATTACCGGCATCCTTGCATCCTTGAGCAAGGCAGGTACACCTCCCATGTTTGGTTTTATCGGCAAAGAAGCGCTCTACACGGCCAAGCTTGACATTGAGACCATAGGACTCTGGCTGATAGTCGGTGCAGTATTGGCCAATGTGTTGTTAGTCGCCATGTCACTGGTTGTGGCTATTTGGCCGTTTTTTGGCTCCTTGCGAGAAACCCCCAAGCCTCCCCATGAAGCTCCATTCTCCATGTTGCTCGGGCCAGTCCTCCTTGCCGGCCTCGGGATCTTTGTCGGTATCATTCCTGGTGCATTCGATCAAAGTATCGGATCGGCCATGGCAACCGCCATTCTCGGGTTTCCAGTGGAGATGAAACTGAAGCTCTGGCACGGTTTCAGCCCGGCCTCCGTTTTCGTCATGGCACTTAGCGGTGTTACGCTGGCTTCTGGCTTTGTGCTGTTCAAGAAGCTGCGACCCTGGCTTACCCACACCTTGGAACTCGTCTGTCGTCTGGAGCCTTGGGGAACGGGCATCCAAAGGGCTTGGCAAGAGGGTAGACTGCTTCATGAACTCACATGCAGGCTGGAGCCACTTGGACCGACCCGGGCATACGAAGGTCTTCTGACGGGGCTTACTCGCAGTGCACAAGGTGTAACTCGCTTCATCCAGAGCGGTTACTTGCGCCGTTATATACTCTTCACAATCCTTGCTTTAGTGGCTCTTGTTTCCTATCCCCTTGTTCAAAGCCTGGAGCCGCAACTCTCCGCAAATGCCTGGCAGATCCGACCGCACGAAGCGGTGGTAGCCCTGTTAACCCTGGCAGGTGCTATTGCTACGGTTCGGGCACGATATCGGTTGACCGGTGTCGCTGCCCTGGGGGTTACCGGATTGGGTATCGCCCTCATCTTTGTCATGTTCGGAGCTCCCGACCTGGCAATTACCCAGGTAATGGTCGAAACCCTTACCGTGATCCTTTTTGTCCTTGTCTTCTACCACCTGCCACCATTCGTCTCAAGGAGCACCAGAATGCAACGATGTCGCGACCTCGCCATTTCCATAGCAGCCGGGCTGTTGATGGCATTGGCTGTGTTGGCAACCACGTCTATCCACCTGGAACCAGTTCTCACTGATTTTTTTATCCACCAAAGCCTGGCCACGGCCTATGGTCGAAACATAGTAAATGTCATCCTGGTGGACTTTCGCGCCCTCGACACCCTTGGCGAAATTACTGTTCTGGCGGTAGCGGGCTTTGGCGTCTACGCGCTGCTTCGCCTCAAAGCCTGGCACCAAAGGGAGGTGGAGAAATGAAATCGCTTATTCTCCAAACTGCCAGCCGTTACCTCATGGTGCTCTTGGTGCTCCTCTCGGTATTCATTCTGTTCAGGGGGCACAACGAACCCGGAGGGGGATTCGTAGGGGGCCTGCTCATCGCCGGAGCTTTTGCTCTCTATGCACTCGCTTATGAGGCACAGGCAGCACGACGTCTTCTTCGGTTCGATCCACGCACCATAATTGGTGTCGGGTTAGTCACCGCAGTCGGGAGCGGATTGGCCGCGGTGTTGTATGGCCAACCCTTCTTGGCCGGACAGTGGTTACCCTATTCCATCCCCTTTCTGGGCAAGCTTGGAACGGTTTTTCTCTTCGACCTGGGCGTGTATTTGGTGGTGCTGGGAACAACTCTGCTTGTTCTTCTCACCCTCCAAGAGGAGTGATGCTGTTATGTTCTTCCTACTTTCCTTGGTCGTGGGTGGTCTGTTCGCAGCGGGTTTGTACCTCATGCTACGTCGAAGTATGGTCAAGCTCATATTCGGACTGGTGTTGCTCTCACACGCAGCTAACTTGCTTATTTTCACGGCGGGGGGCCTGGTGAGAGCCCGGCCACCGCTGATTCCACCAGGAAAACTGCTACCAGGAACAGAAATTGCCGATCCGGTTCCTCAAGCACTGATACTCACCGCCATCGTCATCAGCTTCGCGGTAATTGCCTTTGCTGCCGTACTTGTAAAGCGGGTTTATCGAACTGTGGAATCGGGCGATGTGGATGAGTTGAAGGCAACTGATATATGAACAATTTACTAATTTTACCCATTCTAATTCCTCTCGCTACGGCGGGACTGTCCTTCATTGCCTGGAAGTCATCCCGGATGCAGCGCATCTTCGGCCTGATTGGTGCTGGTGCTCTGATGATTGCGGCAACCGGTCTCTTTATCTCAGTGTATACCGATGGTATCCAGGTTCTCCAGGTGGGGAACTGGCCCTCACCCTTCGGTATTACTCTGATTGCAGACCTGTTGAGTTCCGTCATGGTGGTTCTCACCGCACTTGTTGGCCTGGCTGTAGCAGTCTATTCACTTGCCGACATAGACGAGCAGAAGATCTCCTTTGGCTATTTTCCTCTCTTGCAAGTCCTGCTCACCGGTGTATGCGGGGCCTTTTTGACCGGTGACCTCTTCAATTTGTACGTGTGGTTTGAAGTAATGCTGATGGCAAGCTTCGTGCTTCTGGTGCTCGGTGGTGAGCCACCCCAAATCGAAGGCGGCATAAAATACGTCACCCTCAATTTGCTAAGTTCGGTCACCTTCCTGGTAGGGGTGGGGATTCTCTATGGGGTGGCGCATACCTTGAATATGGCGGACCTTTCACTGAAGCTGACAAAGATTGCCCAG
>JASFKF010000152.1:0-5362 GCA_050118775.1 Syntrophobacterales bacterium | reverse complement strand
ATGAGATACAGAAATCGTTCTTGTACTAGGCAGTAACTAGCAACTTGGCACAATGAGGATGGAGAAGGAGGATTGTGAAAACTCGCTATAAGGCAGTTTACCCATTAAGCTAGGCTCATAGCAACTGGAAATGTAGGTAACCGCCCCAGGAAAAGCTTGACTAATTGAAACACATTAAGTAGATTTAACCTATTAAATTAATTAATTAAAATTAATTATATAAATATTATTTAAGCGCAACTAATAGCCAGTATCGATTTAGCGATGACTGTCACTTCTTGAAGATGGGTCTGAAATTGCTTCTGAAGGAAATGGGAATCTGCCACCAGTCAGGGAGGGAGACATGAAGGAAACAGCAGGTACCTCACAGCCGAAAGAAATCCAACCAGCTGGTTTGCCAGAAGACTATTTAAACAAATGTTTCGCTTGCTCCGCCCCCACCGAATGGCCTCATAATATTTGCGCGTCATGCCAGAAGCTCTCAGAGTTGAACTGCACCTAGGAATGCCGATACGCCCTTGGTAGAGTCTGTAAAAGTATTGATATTTGTTGCTGCCATAAGGCATAATACACAAAGAACTTTTATGTGAGTTGCCTACAGTCAGGATCATAGGCTGAGCCAGTCATTGTAAGCGACACTCTCCCAGCAGTGGGCGTAAATCCCTACGACCGACAGAAACAATGCCCCCAAGTCCATCTCTCTTAGAAAGCTAAGATTGCCGACGATCTTGCTGTCTAAATAACATTACTAATTATCTCCCATAGGGGAGAGAAGGAAGAAAGTTTTCTCCTCCAATCCACAAGAACAAAACTGATCCATGAGGGGGATCGTCATGCATGAAGAAAAACTATCAGTTACCAGGACGACTGCTCAGAAGGTAGGTTTGGCATTGGGCCCAGTTTTATTTCTTTTAGTGTTAATGGCCGACCTGGAGCCTGGAAAACCCATAGTTACCCGCATGGCTGCAGTGGCTGTCCTTATGGCGGTTTGGTGGATAACCGACGCCATTCCCCTCTCTGCCACCGCGTTACTGCCCATGGTCCTCTACCCCGCCCTGGGTATTCTAAAAGGCAAGGCCACCGCCCCCATATATATCAACAGTACGATTTTTCTCTTCCTCGGAGGCTTTATGATAGCCCTAACCATGGAAAAGTGGAATTTGCACAAAAGGATCGCCCTCTGGATCATTCGTGTTATCGGGGGTGGACCTTCTATGATCGTCCTCGGCTTCATGGTAGCTGCGGCGTTTTTGTCTATGTGGATATCCAATACAGCCACAGCGATTATGATGGTTCCCATAGGTTTGGCGATCGTCATCCAGATGGAAGAAGAATTCGGCAAAGAAGAAACCCACAAGTTCACCGTCTCTTTAATGCTTGGCATTGCTTACGCCTGTTCCATGGGTGGCGTCGCCACCCTGGTGGGTACCCCACCGAACCTTTCCTTCGCCCGCATCTTTGAAATCACCTTCCCAAAGGCCAAACCCATTGCTTTCGGCCAATGGTTTCTTATGGGCATTGTTATAAGTGTGGTCATGCTAATGATTATTTGGCTCCTGATCACAAAGGTATTCTATCGGGCCCCGAGACATTTGAAAGTGGATCGATCTATTGTGGATAAGGAATACAAAGAGTTGGGATCCATGAGTTTTGAGGAAAAATCTGTTTTTACCGTATTCATTCTCACGGCGTTTTTGTGGGTTTTCAGGAAGAAGCTCAAATTGGGAGCCCTGACCATACCGGGGTGGTCTCAGTTGATTCCCTATCCCCAACTGATCGACGACGGCACCGTGGCCTTGACTATGGCGATGATTCTATTTTTAATCCCCACCCGGAGCGAGGAAGCCGATTCAGCCACAATTATGAGCGCTGAGGTAATTTTAAATCTTCCCTGGAACATCGTGCTCCTTTTTGGCGGTGGCTTTGCCATGGCGAAAGGCTTCCAGGTCACCGGACTATCCACCCTCATTGGTAATAAATTCTCCGGACTGGCCGGTGTATCCCCATTTCTGATGATCATCGCCATCTGCTTCAGCCTAACCTTTTTGACTGAATTGACCTCCAACACGGCCACCACCGAGATGATTCTTCCTATACTGGCATCGGTGGCGGTGGCCATGAAAACAAATCCACTGATGCTTATGATCCCGGCGACACTTTCAGCCTCCTGCGCCTTCATGATGCCTGTGGCAACTCCGCCCAACGCCATTGTTTTCGGTAGCGGGCGCATTAAGATAGCCGAGATGGCCAAAGCGGGCGTTTTTATCAATATAATAGGTGTGATTGTAGTAGCTGTTATGTTCTACCTGGTAGGAACTTTAGTATTCTCCATTGACACCAATATATTCCCAGAATGGGCTAAATTTATTGGTGCAGGCCCGCATTAGAGGTAATTCCGAGAAGACAAAACAGTTAGTTATTGGTTGGTGATTTTCTCTAACAAAGGATGAAAGATGAAATATCTTATCAATAGAATTCTATTTATTTGTTTGATGGGCTGGATGGTATTAGCAGTGGCTTCCACTCCGAATACTGGCAGGGCGGCTCAGAGGAAAGCAAAAGACACTTCTCCTGTAATTGTAGGAGTCCCGCTGCCACTATCGGGAAATCTCAAAGAATTCGGCACTATGATGCAAAATTCTTTTGAAATATCCAGGGATTCCATCAATAAACTGGGAGGAGTCAATGGCCGTCCCTTGAAGCTTGTCTATGTGGATACCCAGGGAAAAGAAGCCTTGGGAGAGGATTTGGTTAAGAAATTGGTCATAGACTACAAGGCAATTATGCTTGTAGGCGGATATTCCTCCAGCCCAACTTACGTAATGGCTAGGACGGCCCAGAGACTGGACGTACCCTTCCTTATCAGCACTGCCTCGGCTGACAAGATCACGCAGAAGGGATGGAAGAACATCTTTAGGCTCAACCCCCCCATAAGTGAGTACACCAAGGGGTTGGAAGATTTTTGGATCAAGAATTTTAGACCTAAATCCATGGCCATTATTTACGAAAACAGCATGTTTGGGACCAATGGCGCCATGAGAATGATGAGCTTTTGCGAGGACAGCGCCATCGAGGTTAGTGCACTCATTGGCTATGACAGAGAAATGGCAAGCCAGACTTACTTTCGACCAGTGCTTGCCCCCCTTACGGAAGAGACTCCAGATGTAATCTATATGATCTCTTATCTAGAAGATGCTGTGGCCCTGGTAAAAACTATCCGAGAACTGAAGCTCAAATCTTTGCTTTGTGGAGGAGCAGGTGGCTTTACCCTAGAAGAATTTGTCAGAAGAGCCGGAGATTCAGCCAACTATTTGTTGACGGCAACCCTGTGGTCCGAACATCTCCTGTTTCCCGGAGCCAAGGAATATTACGAGAGGTATGTAAAACTTTATGGGGCGGAGCCCGATTATCACGGCGCCGAGGCCTACTCTGCCCTTCTGGTGGTAGCGGATGGTCTGAAACGGGCCGAATCCTTCAGTCCCAGGGACATAAGATCGGCATTAAACAAGACCTTCATGCTCACTCCCTTCGGTCCAGTCAAATTCTACTCCTATGAAGATTTCGAAAGGCAGAACAGCGTCCGCACCCTGGTAACCCAGATCATCAATGGTAGGTTTGAAACTATTTGGCCGCCCGACCTAGCAACATCGCAGTTCCTTCAACCTGGAGAAAAATAAGTTAATTTAATGGCATGAACAGTGAGACAGTAAAAAGGAAAAAGAAATGAAAAAAATCGGCAAGATAATGGTGGCTTTTGATTTTTCCAAGTATTCGAAAAATGCCTTTGCATACGGTGTTGAGTTGGCAGATAGTTTAGGCGCAAACCTCGTTATTGTGAATATAATCAATGAAAGAGACCTCAAGGCTCTTCGCACTATCACAAAGGAGGACATGTTCTCCAGCTCTGCTGAGAAATATAAGAAAGAGACACTGAAGCTTTACGTACAAAACAAAAAGGAAGAACTATCAAAGGAAATTGACAAGTTAATAGAGGATACAAAGTGCAATCATCTTTCCATCAAAAAAGTGTTTAAAGTTGGGATTCCATTCAAGGAATTAATTCGTGCCGTAAAAGATGAAAAAGCTGATCTTATGGTCATGGGCTCAAAGGGCCGAAGTGATATTGAAGAGGTTCTTTTTGGCCACACTGCAGAAAAAATGTTTCGCCGTTGTCCAGTACCTTTGCTAAGCATACGCTCCCACTAACACAACTAATTATAAATAGCAAAAAAGGGGTCACACCTAATTTTTCTCTACAAAGGGAAGGGAAGCCCGTGAAGGACAACAGATAGTTGAAAAATAGGTGCTATCCCTATTCTCTGATTTATGATTAGCTGGCGGTAACTTGCTAGGTTTAATCTTGAAACAAACGAAGTTTCCAGTTATACTTAGACACTTGTGAAATCTGTAACTTTAGGGCGTCTCATTATTTTGTCTTAAGAAAATCTATGAGTGAATATAGTCTCTTATGAGAGGGTGAAAGGGATGATTGAGATCAGAATTCATGGCAGGGGCGGTCAGGGTAATGTGGCAGCCGCTGAGCTGCTCTCCATTGCAGCTTTCAAGGATGGCAAGTTTGCCCAGGCCTTTCCTTCTTTTGGCGCGGAGCGAATAGGTGCACCGGTTCAGGCCTTTGTCAGGGTCGACGACAAAAAAATACGCACCCGAGAGGAGGTCCGAACTCCGAATTATCTCATAATTCAGGACTCCTTTCTGATCGGCGCGGTACCTGTTTTGGATGGTATAAAGCCAGACGGCTTGATCCTGGTCAACGCTGATATGGCCCCCGAGGATTTGAACATCAAGACAACCGCAAGAGTGGAAACCATTCCTGCCACTGCCATAGCCCTAGAAATCATAGGTAGACCCATACCCAATGCAATCATGATCGGGGCATTCTGCTCTCTCACCGGCCTGGTGAGTATAGATGCGGTTCAGGAAGCCATTATGGAGAAGTTTCCAGGTAGGGTTGGTGAAAACAACGTAGCTGCCCTCGAAAGGGCCGTAGAAATAATGGAGAAGAGAAAAAATGCTTAAGCAGATTGAAGGATCTCACGCCGTTGCCCGGGTGGTATCCCACTGTCGGCCCAATGTTATTTCTGCCTATCCCATTACCCCGCAAACCCACATCGTAGAGGAGCTGGCCACCATTGTTGGTAATGGAGAGCTGGAGGCCGAATTTGTCAACGTGGAAAGCGAATTTTCGGCTGCCTCGGTTGTTCTGGGAGCTAGCGCCGCGGGGGCTCGCGCCTATACGGCCACCACATCTCAGGGCTTGTTGCTCATGAGTGAAGTAATCTACTGTATTGCCGGGATGCGCTTGCCCATTGTTCTAACCTGCGCCAATCGCGCCATATCTGCG
>JASFKF010000151.1:0-5367 GCA_050118775.1 Syntrophobacterales bacterium | reverse complement strand
ATCCGAAATTTGGACTCTATGCCCCATGCTCATTCATTGACACCTCCAATATTTAATTTTATAGTTCAGCCAAAGCATGGCAAAACTGCATGAAGATTTGAAATTACAAGCACTGAACCAATTGTGGCAACAGATGTGGGATCTGAGATATGTTATCTAGACATTCAGGAATTGCGAATTAAGGGATTGAAGAATTGAGTCTGGTCTCGAAAAATCCCTGAATTCCTGAATTTCTCTACCACATCTCAGATCTAACATTTAGATAAAAACATGCTGGTTGATACCCATTGCCATCTTGACTTTGAAGATTTTGCCGACGATCGAGAGGATATTCTGGCTCGGGCAAAGCTGGCTGGAGTCCAGCAATTTGTCACCATAGGAATCGACCTTCCCTCCTCTGGGCGAGCCATCGCACTGGCTCAGGACAATGAGGATATTTACGCCACAGTGGGAATTCATCCCCATAATGCCAGGGTTCTTTCTTCTGAGGATGTCCAGGATTTACTCAACCTAGGAAGTAAATCACAAGTTGTAGCTTACGGCGAGATTGGTCTGGATTTCTTCCGCAATTATCAAGCGCCATCTGTGCAAGTCGCTTGCATGAAGGCGCAACTTGATTTGGCCCGGCAGTTAGGATTGCCCGTGGTCATTCATGACCGCGAGGCTCACCAGAAGGTCTTCCAGATATTGCAGGAGAATAAGATCTGGGAAATAGGCGGAGCCATGCATTGCTTTTCCGGCGACTGGTCCTTTGCGAAAAAATGTCTAGATCTTGGCTTGTACCTCTCAATTGCAGGACCCGTTACCTTCGCCAAAGCAAGAATTCTTCAGGAGGTGGCCCAAAATTGTCCTCTTGACCGCCTACTCCTGGAGAGCGATGCCCCTTTCCTGGCTCCTGTACCCAAACGTGGCAAGCGGAATCAACCAGCTTTTTTAGTTTATACGGCAGAAAAAATCGCATCTTTAAGGAAACTTTCTTTGGGGGATGTGGCCAGACAGACCAGTTCAAATGCTCAACGGCTTTTTAGGTTGCCACCTCTAGCTGAACCGACCAGCCACAGCGAGGATTTAACCACCAAGGTCACAAAACACACAAAGGAGAAAATATAGTTTTTCTCCAGTCTAAAGTGAACCTACATCAGTGTAAGTAAGTTGAATTGAATCAAGACGAAGACGCTTGCTCCTCTCGACTAAGCTAGTAGCGGGAATCTTATAGTATCTTCTTTTGTGATCTTTGTGTTCTTTGTGGTAGGACGCATTGCTTCTCTCGTCTATCAGGACTGCTAAGACTAAAATGACCAAAAAGGGAAAAAACACGGACTTTATTTTGGCGTCGGCTTCTCCGCGGCGTCGAGAACTCTTGGCGCAAATTGGCCTCTCTTTCATCGTAGTCCCCAGTAGGCTCCAGGAGATCAACCAATCTGGGATGAAGCCACGTGTACATGCCACTTCCTTTGCTGAGGCAAAAGCCAGGGATGTGGCTAATCGCCACCCAAACAAATGGGTCTTGGGGGCGGACACCATTGTTATTCTTGGGCAAGAAATTTTGGGTAAGCCAGCCGACCCTAGTGAGGCCTTCTCCATACTCTCTCGATTGGCCGGGCGCAGCCATTCCGTCATTACCGGAATTTGTCTAATGCACCCAGGTATTGAAGTGGTAGAAAGCGAGTGGGTTGAGACCAAGGTCTTCATGAGAAGCCTCAGGGTGGAGGATATAGAGGGTTATATAAGAACTGGTGAACCCATGGACAAAGCTGGTGCTTACGGCATCCAGGGCATAGGGGGTTGTCTGGTTCAGCGGATAGAGGGTTCTTACTCCAATGTGGTAGGATTGCCTCTTTGTGAGACATTGGAGTTGTTACGTCGCCACGGGGTGGCTGATCCCTTTGGTAAATAATAGGGAATCAATCGAGGCTTAACTGTCCCGCTGTCAGGGAAGCCGCTCCCACTGAATTTGGATAAAAAAATGTCGATCGCAGAGAATCTTTTGCAGATTAAAGAGAGGATGGCGGAGGCCGCCGTGCGCTCCGGCCGCGCGCCTGAATCGGTCAAACTTGTAGGAGTAACAAAGACGGTAGATGTGGAGCGGATCAAACAAGCAGTTTCTGCAGGTTTACAGATATTGGGGGAAAACTACGTCCAAGAAGCCCGGGACAAGATCAAGGAGGTCGGGGGCGAAGCAAGTTGGCATTTCGTCGGAAGGTTGCAGACAAACAAAGCAAAATATGCAGTGAAGCTCTTCGATATGATTCAAACAGTTGATTCTTTTAAGCTGGCAAATGAACTAAACCGCCGTGCCCAACCATTAGGCCGGACAATTCCCATCATCATACAAGTGAACCTGGCCAGCGAAGTTAGCAAGGGAGGAGTTGAACCGTCAGAGTGTATCTCCCTGATCAAACAAATCTCCAACTTGGCAAATCTGCAGATCCGGGGACTTATGACCATGCCCCCATTCTTTTATCAACCCGAAAAAGCCAGGCCGTATTTTGCCCAGCTGAGAGAATTGAGCCAAAAAATAGCCAAGGCCCAGTTGCCCGGGGTTGAAATGAGCGAGCTGTCCATGGGCATGTCTGGCGATTTTGAAACGGCCATCGAGGAAGGAGCAACACTGGTTAGGGTAGGAACTGCTATTTTTGGGGAGCGGCCGTAAGTCTCTGACGCATGGTTTCATACAAGGCCATAGCACCTGCTGCCGCTGCATTTAAGGAATCCAACCTACCTCGCTGGGGGATATAAGCCTGCAAATCACAGGTCTGCTTTATCAGTGGTCGGATACCCTTAGCCTCTCCACCTATTACCAAGGCAATGGGTTGGCAGAGATCTAGCTCATAGATGGGTTTATCCCCTTCCATGGTCAAACCCACTACCCACACCCCCTGGTCCTTCAAAAGCTCTAACGTTCGCCTCAGGTTAGTGACCCGGGCAACCTTAGTATACTCAAGCGCCCCTGCAGAGGCTTTAGCCACCGATGCTGTTAACTGAGCCGCACGATCTTTGGGCACCACCACTCCATGAGCTCCGCAGACATAAGCGGTGCGAATTAAAGCGCCCAGATTTTGAGGATCTTCGATTCCATCAAGCACAACAATAAGGGCAGCCCCTTCGCCATGGGCGGCCTTCAGAATAATCTTTAAATCGACATAATCATAGGGTGAGAGAAATGCTAGAATCCCCTGGTGATGGGCGGTCCCTGCCTTAAGGTCCAAACGTCGGCGATCCATAGTTCGGACCTTGATGCCAAGTCCCCGCGCTTGATCGAGGATCTCCCGAAGCGCGGTGCTGGCTTTTCTGCGACCTACCCAGATCTCTCTCACTTTATGGCCGCGGCTGATCAGTGCTTCTCGGATCGGATTGATACCGTAAAGAATCTCGTCTGTCATGGGAGGGCTATTTTGGTAATATGTGGTTCATTCTTGTTGCAAAAGATCTCTGACTTTGGGCAAAACCGCCTGCCGCCGGTAATGGGCAGCCAAAATGACAGACATGAGAGCCTCTACAGCCTCATCAAGAACATCGTTGATTATCAAATAGTCATACCAAGAGGCTTCCGAGAGTTCTCCCATGGCGTTTTCCAGTCGGGCCTTTATATCCTCCCCTTTTTCGGTACCCCTCTGCAAAAGTCTTTTTTCTAGAGTCTCGCGGTCAGGAGGCAAGACGAAAATAAAGCAAGCCTGGGGAAAGCGGTCTTTCACCTGGCGCGCACCCTGAACGTCAATTTCCAGGAGCACATCCCCGTGTTCTTTCAGTTGTTTTCTTAGCTCCTCGACAGAGGTGCCATAATAGTTTCCGTGCACAAGGGCCCACTCCACAAAAAGGTTTCTTTCCCTCATGTCAAAAAAAGTGGCCTCCGATACGAAGTGATAGTCCTTGCCCTCACTCTCGCCATGACGCGGAGGTCTTGTGGTGTAAGAGATCGAATATGCGAGTTCAGGGAATTTCTTGAGAACCTTCTCGCGCAAACTCGATTTTCCCACCCCTGATGGTCCCGATAGCACGAAGAGTTGTCCGCTGGACTCCATCACTTTGATTTGCTATCGCCGTCCTTGCCTAGTGAGTCAGCCATGAACCTTTGGGCAATTGTCTCAGCCTGCACACCAGACAATATGACATGATTGCTGTCGGTGATAATGATTGCCCGAGTACGGCGGCCCATGGTGGCATCAATGAGTTTCTTGGCCATTTTGGCGTCTTCTTTTAACCGTTTCATTGGTGCAGATCCTGGCGAAACGATTGCAACCACCCGATCTGCCACCACCGTGTTGCCAAAGCCTATGTTTAAAAGCTTTCCTTCCATTTCAACCCCACCTTCTGGCAAATGGCGCCCTGAACCGGTTTCGTCGGTAAATTAATTGAACTTGACCTACCCCCTATTCGATGTTCTGCACCTGTTCCCGCAACCTCTCTAGCTCTGTTTTGATCTGGATTACTTTGTTAGCAATCTCCACATCATTAGCCTTGGAGCCTATCGTGTTGATCTCACGGTGCATCTCCTGCAAAAGAAACTCCAACTGGCGCCCGCGGGGCCCGCTAGCCTTGAGCAAGGCCCTAAACTGCTGTATATGGCTCTTAAGACGTATCACCTCTTCGGTGATATCGCTCTTCTCCGCCAAAATGGCAACCTCCTGCGCCAGACGAGACTCATCTAATTCCCCTTGACCAAGGAGCTCTTCAATCCGCTTCTGTAGTCGGTCGCGTACATCCAAAACAACAATGGGCGTCCGGCTTTCAACCTCGCCGCTGAGGGTCTCCAGTTGATTTAGCCGTTCAGTGAAATCGGTCTCGATAGCCGAACCCTCTTCCTTTCGCATCTGAATACATTCTTCCACGCTTTGATCAAGAGCCGCCTCCAGTACTTTCCAGGCTTGGGCGCGACCCTCCTCGTCTTCTTCAAAAACAAAAATGTCCCGGAAATGCAGAAGTGTATCCAAGCTCAAACTGGCCTCGAGGCCCAATTTATTTTGAAGATCGAGAAGTAACCGTTTATAAGTCTCGGCCAACTCTGAATCAACCGTAAGATGCTGCACTTTATCCAAGGCCTCGTCGGCAACAACGTTTACCTCAATACGTCCCCGGGAAAACTGAGAGCTAAGCTTCCGTTTTATCTCCTCCTCGAAGTCTGTGTATTTGCGGGGCAACTTTATGCGAATATCACAAAAACGATGATTGAGCGTACGGAGTTCCACTGTAAATCGATATCCGTCAGCCATGGCCTCGCCACGTCCAAAGGCAGTCATACTTTGAAGCACCATTCCACTCCTCGTTTGCAAATAAAATCACTCGATTTAGACCACAAAAGTCACAAAGGATATTTGAGATTTCAGATTTAAGATTGCAGATTTACTCAAACAGGAACTAAAGTATTTT
>JASFKF010000150.1:0-5391 GCA_050118775.1 Syntrophobacterales bacterium | reverse complement strand
GCCATCTTTTATGCTGTGGCCTATTTGATAATGAAGTTCACCTGCTTTTTGGTGGTGGTTAAAGTGGCCTATGACGGCAGCGATCTGAAGATCGCCCAACTGGCTGGGTTACATCGCCGCTCCCCCATGCTGGCCCTGGCTCTTATGCTGGGAGTTTTTGGTTTGGCCGGTATTCCCCCGACCATTGGCTTCACCGGCAAATTCTTAGTCTTTACCGCCGCCATGAAAAAGGGTTATTTTACCTTGGTGCTCATCGCCATGATAAATGTGGTGATCTCTCTTTACTACTACATTCTGGTAGTGAGAGCCGCCTATCTCCTGGAGTCGGATCATTCTTTGCCCCGCCTGCAAGTGTCTATTCCCACCAAAATACTGACGGGCGCACTGGTAACAGCCATTTTGGTCCTTGGGGTATTTCCCCACTACCTACTAGAGCTTGCCCGAGCTGCCGCCAGCGCACTCATGTGAAGTGTCTTAAGTGTCTAAATGCGTAAAGTTATTCCTCACCTAGCGCCAAACGCAAAGCTGATAGCGTCAGTGGTTCAAGGTGCAAGGCTTCAGGCATAGGGCATGGAGCATGGAGCATAGGGAGGTGATTTCGGATTTCGGATTTTAATAAAGCTGGCAGGAGGCAGCGGGCAGTTTTTATGAGACACAGATTTACACAGATATTTCTATGGACATTTGCGAATTCGACACGGGCTCAACCGGCTAAACAGGAGACAGAGGTCAGAGGACGGAAGGTAACTAGGCACTACTAAGAACTCGGTTTACCGTTCACCGTTTACCGTTTACGATTTCAACGATTTGAACGGACCCATAACCCATGACCTAAGACCAATTACCTTAACTTTATGCATTTTACTGAGGAATAAAAAGTTGATAATCTTTCTTTGACAGTTTGCGCCTCTGGGAAGCGGACTCGGTCTCTTGTTTACCTTCTTCCTCCTTATTTTTCTTTTCGTAACAGAGCCGTTCTTGTTGCATGAGCGAGGTGTTTGTCAACTTAATCGAGTTGCCCCATTTGTAATCTTCATCCCTGCTGTGCTGGAGGATCATACTGATCTTGTTGCCCTTTTTATCCCTGAAAGACCACTTCCAGGCTATGATCACGTGAAAGGGGTCGCCGCGCCACTCATCAGGTTCTCCAAACCTCTTTTTGAACCTTTCCAGGAGTTCATCGTAAAACTTCTTGTCCTCGTATTCATATTTCAACTTAATTCGAACAATCTGCCCCGGCTTGGAGCAGTTGCCGAAATCGACGGTGCCGCTTTTATAACCGTCGATTTCCCGAGTTCTTACTTCGCGCAGATACTGTCTATCACGGAGGACTATGGAAGTCTCCATTTGTACAAGGTCGACGAACATGGAAATCTGTTCACCCAAGATAAGTCCTGCTATTTTACTGGGAGACTTGTCCGCTGAGGATTGATTGGGAAACAACAATAGGATTGCTACCAGAATGGAAAAGAACATACATCTATTCATTCTGAATCTCCTTTAGCACCGCTGTAAAGGCTTCTGAGTTCCGGCTGGGCAGCCCGTTTATTTAAAGAGGTGTTGAATAAGCTTTATTATCCGGCACCAGCCAACTGAAGGCAATAGTAATAAGAAATATCATTTCAGACAAGCAAATCGTTTCTGAAGATGGAGCGTGGGGCATAGAGTCAAGCTCGAAGTTCCAAGTTCCAGGTTCCAAGTTTCTTACGGCGAGACGGGATCAGAGGTCAGATGTCGGAGATCGGAAATCGACTAGGCACTAAGGACTAAGCACTAGGCACAAAAGCTCAAGGCCATTAGGCTTCGCCGTCATGCGCCTTCGGCGTCACTACGCTGCGCTGTCATTTATTGTAATAGGTAGGGGTCGCAAGGCACTAAGCAGTAAGCAATAAACACTTTTCGATTTCGAATATTGGATTGTGGATTTCGGAATTGGGATTTTTGACCTTTCCAAGTATTGTGTGCTACGGTCAGACGATGAATAATGGGAGAACGGAACGACAAAATGGATCTCGAAGAAAAACTTATTCAAGACATCAAAGCCGGAAATACTGTCTCTCTGGAGAGAGGTCTTTTTATAATTTCTGGGTTGAACACTGAAGTAGAGATTGAATCATACACCCAAAAACTGGATCAGATTTACAATGGATTTATTGAAAGACTAACCTCAAAGAGTCCTTTAAGCCCGGCGTCGACCCGGAGCTACATGACCACGTCCATGGCCAAGTGGCTGTTTGAATATCTCTGGAACACAAAACCAAGGAGATGTAACGGTAATTTCCTTTTAAAGGATGTAATCGATGCACAATTGAATCCTGATATAAATCAAAAGGTGGGTTCATGTGTTGGACTAACTTCTCTGTACACGGTTTTGGGGTTAAGAGAGGAATTGAATCTTTCGATCCTGGTGAGCGGCAGTCACATTGTAAATAGATTGAGAATAGATACCGATAATTTTTGTAATATAGACAACACAGACCCCATAGGTTTTGATTGCCAGATCCAGGAAGAGGAATTTTTCGAGTACCCCCCTGTCAAGCTTATTGCCAGTGTGTTGAATAGTCGCGGAATGGCATGGGAGAGAGCTGATAATTTAGAAAAGGCAAAAGAGGACTATGAAAAGGCAATGGAAGTCAACCCGGACTATGCCAACGCCTACAATAATCGAGGCAACATCAAGTTAAATCAGAAAGATTATGATGGGGCAGTGGCTGACTACAACAGAGCTATTGGCCTGAATGGGCTCTTTGTTGAAGCACATTTCAATCGGGGAATAGCCAGGGAGAATATAGGTGACCTCACGGGAGCCATTGAAGACTTTAACAGGGCAATTGAATTGAATTCGGAATATGGCGATGCTTACTTCCGCCGGGGAAATGTTAAGGAACGCTTAGGAGATTATAATGGGGCTCTCTCAGATTTTGCCAGAGTCCTCGAGATCGATCCTGAATCCGCGGATAAAGTCATGAAATTCAGGGACCGCGCGGCTTCCCTACAGAAGGCGACACAAAGATCCTCAAATAAGTAAACCTTATCAAGTCGCATGGATCTGCGATGTGAGATGTGCGATGTGTAATTTAGCATGGAGCATAGGGAATTAATTTCGAATTTCGGATTGCGAATTGCGAATTTTGTATTTTGATTTTTTAATTTCGAAGTTAGAAATTATTGATCTCTGATCCCTGATTCTACTCTGATTTCTTCAGCATTGATTGTGAAACGTGCACCCCCACCAGCCAGGCAACCTGGACCACCAGGTACAGTTGCCCGATCACAGCCTCGAGAACGCAAAGTGATCTGGCCAGGCTGGTAACAGGGGTAATATCCCCGTAGCCTAGAGTGGTTATCGTGACAAAACTGTAATAGAGGAAGTGGCGGCTGGTTGAAATACCCTGAATCTCTGGTAGTGAAAATGAACCGGGGTGCAGTGACTCCAGAACCCCATAGATAAAAGACCATGTTAGTCCCATAAGCAAATAAACGATAGCTGCGCCTACTATGAGATCCCTGGTTACCTTTTTCTGGCTGTATATAAAGATCAATATCTGAATAATGGCAAAAATAAAAAAAGCAGCCCCACAGAGGCCACCCACCACTTCCAGAGCCGAGAGCTTCACAAAGTACCTAGACCATATTGATCCAAGCATGGGCAGCGCCAGGAGCAAGGCAATAAAGATGTGATGTTTTTTGTGGCTGACCGCATAGATAACGCCTATAAAGACAGCAGACCAGAAAATATCCATAAGCATGCGAAGATGCACTAACTCTTCCGCTAAGGGAGCGAGAATGAGCATGGCAAGGATTAAGACCAGGAGGGTCAGAAACCTTCCTTTAAAACACCACTGACTAAAGGGTACACAAGTCTGATCGTCCATTTACATGCCTTTCATCTCATCTCACCGTTTCCACTGCATCTAGGTAAACCAATTGATCCTCGCAGGTCAAGGGCTAAAAGAAAGGAAAAGATACCTCAATTGTTGACAGGTGAAACCTCTCGGCCTTATTTTTGTAGGCATTACATTTTCAAATAGGGCAGGCTGACTAGCTTTAATAGACTTTAATGAGGGGAAAAACATGAGCAATATCTTCCGTGCCGCGAGGGCATCACTTGCTGAGAAAATTGAGAGACATCGCAACAAGCCTTTTTTGGAAGCCATGATGGCCGCCACAGCTCTTTTAGCCCTGGCGGACGAAGAGATCGCGATCTCGGAACGGTTGGGCCTCGATTACATTTTGGAAAATGTAAAAGAACTCAAAGTCTTTGATGTCCATCAGGCGGTGAATCTCTTCCAAGACTACGGCAAAGAGATACAACGAGATTTCAACAAAACAAAGGAAAAGGTGTTAGAAACTGTTGCTAAACTTTCAGGGGACGAGCAAAGAGCTACGCTTCTTGTACGCGCCTCCATCCTCATGGCCAAAGCAGACGGCGATTTTAGTGAACCGGAGCAAAAAATACTTGATGAACTTTGCCGAGTATTGTGCCTGGAATCTGAAAAAGTATGTAAGTTTGAGTAGATAGGCGACGGTGAATAGAATCTCGTAGGAGCAAGCTTCGCTTGCGATAAAGACCCTGGTTGTGGCTTCTCTGATCGCAACTACAAGACATGGGAGGGAATAGGACGTGAAAACTTTTACCAAATTAAATGCTGTTTTAGGGGCAATTCTGCTTTTCCTCTGTGGCTCCACCTTGGTATTTTCCCAAGTATCAAAAAAGGATCTTTATGACCTGGGGAGACTGAAGCCGATGGACAGCGTTTTAAAGGTCAAGGTGGGGGAGCCGGCTCCGGACTTCGTTCTTCCTTCAGTTTCTGGCAAGAAGATTTCCCTCAGCCAGTTTATAGGGGAAAAGAATGTGGTGCTTTCTTTTGTTCCGGGGGCTTTTACCCCAGTGTGCTCGCAGCAGTTTCCAGGCTACAGCATAGTAAAAAACGTCTTCGATGAAACTGATGCAGTGCTGCTAGGGATTACGGTTGACAACATTCCCACCCTTCATGCCTGGACCAGGCAAATGGGAACGGTATGGTTCCATGTACTTTCAGACTTTTGGCCCCACGGAGCCGTAGCTAAACAGTACGGCGTTTTTCGTTCCGACGGTTTTACTGAAAGGGCAGTCTTTATAATCGACAAAGAGGGACTTATCCGATTTATTCAGGTGTCAGATATAAACAAGAAACCGGATCCAGCTGTTTGCGCTCTCGAGCTTAAGAAATTGGAGAAGTAATAATAGAATACAGTAGCCAGCAGTCAGTAGCCAAAATCCAGAGAGGCATACGGCTCAAGGCTCAGGGCGCAAGGAAAAGATTTAGTCTTCTACCACCTTGTGCCTTGCGCCTATCATCAATCCGCAATTCGCAATCTAAATTCTCACTTGCCCAACAATCCCTTGAC
>JASFKF010000149.1:0-5398 GCA_050118775.1 Syntrophobacterales bacterium | reverse complement strand
GTGGTGGGCAGGGAGATTTACGGAATGGATTACAAAGAGGCGAAAGAGGAGGTGCTTCATCGCTTCCACGCGGAGTATCTGGGAGAACTTCTACGGCGCAACAACGGAAATGTTACCCATTCAGCTCGAGAATGTGGCCTGGAACGACAGGCCCTGCAGCAAATACTGAGACGCTACGGTATCAAATCTCAAGATTTCCGCACCTAGGCGGTGGCGCATGGCGTTGCCTGATCGCGGCTACCTGCCCGCAACGCTCTCGCTTGCGAGGCGGGCGGGAAAGGCGCTCCCAGAGAATTGTAAACCAGCCATATATCACAATTACCATTCATAGACGACCTTAAGAGTCAATCTGGAATGGCAAGTCTTCCAAAGACCAAACTTAAGCCTTAAAATGATTATTACAAATTATGTGGTGCTTAGTGCCTAGTAGTCGGTGGGGAGGGGAAGTCGCTCTTACACAATACCTTTTGGGAGACCATCTAGATGTACCAGTATGATACGGTAGTCCTGGGAGCTGGACCCGGTGGTTACGTGGCAGCCATTCGGGCCGCCCAACTAGGAGCCAAAGTATGCATTATTGAAAAGGAACTGGTGGGCGGCACCTGTCTCAACTGGGGCTGCATTCCTACCAAGGCCATGTACAAATCCGCCGTCCTATTCGAACAAATGCGCAACTCTGAAGCCTTTGGCTTGAGTTGCCAAAACCCTGTTGCTCATCTCGACAAGATTGTTGGTAGAAACCAGCGGATCGTGGCAGAGCTCCGAAAGGGAGTCGAAAAGTTGTTCGAGAACCATAAGGTTAATCTGATTATGGGGGAGGGGTATGTAAAAGGACCAGGTGAAGTTGAGGTAACCACAAAAAGTCGAAGTAAAGAAACCATTCGCGGCAGCCAGCTCATCATAGCTACCGGATCAGAACCCCTACCACTGGATCTCTTGCCCTGGGACCATAAAAAAGTGTTCAACACCCGCTCCATACTGGAACTGACAAAGATTCCCTCAAGCCTTTTTATTGTGGGCGGTGGTGTTTCTGGTTGCGAATTCGCCCTGCTCTTCAGTGCTCTCGGCTCCACCATCCATATGAGCAAGCGCAGCAAGGAACCCATTAAAGGGCTTGACCGGGATATTAACAAAGCACTCATTCGAGGGCTAAAAAAACGAAAAGTAAAACTGCATCTCGGAGATCCTCCAGTAACTGCAAGTCACTCTGCAGTTGGAGTGGAAATCACCCTCAGCTCAGGCAAAAGGATCGAGACGGAGGCAACTCTGGTTACCGTGGGAAGATCGCCTGTTTCTTACCATCTGGGGTTGGACGAGATTGGCCTCAATTTGCAAGACGGTTATATTCAGGTTGATCAGCACTGCCAGACAAATGTGCCTGGGTTGTATGCCATCGGAGACGTTACAGGCAAAAAAGAGTTGGCTCACTTTGCCTCTCATCAAGGCATAGTCGCTGTGGAGCATGGATTGGGAAACCAGGAGGCAAGTGTGGACGAAGACGCTGTACCTGTGGCCATATTTACCAGCCCGGAGGTTGCCTCCGTTGGACTTACTAGCCAACAGTGCGATGAACAGAGCATCTCCTATGTCGAGGGATCTTTCCCTTTTCGCGCTTTGGGAAAATCCCACGCCATGGGAGAAATAGACGGTTTTGTAAAGGTAATCGCCCGGAAGAGAGACGAGAGGATAATGGGCATACACATAATAGGCCCGGATGCCAGCACTTTAATTGCTGAGTGCACTGTGGCCGTGAAACAGGGCGTGACTCTTAAACAGATGGCCAGAACTATTCATGCCCACCCGACAGTTGCTGAGGCCCTATGGGAAGCGGTGGAAGACGCCAGGGGTCTGTCGATTCACAAACTGGACCTCGGGCTTTAGTCCACTAGGCACTGCAGGGCGACGCGGCGAAACGGCGAGACGGGGACGCGGCGATATTCAGGTACAAGGTGCAAGGTAAAAGGTACAAGGAGGAAAGCTGAACAGAAAACCAGTAATACCCTGTATTTTGTACCCTGAACCCTGGACCTTTACTCCTGGCTCCATGCCCTATGCCAAGGCAGATCGAAAGCGAAGCGAGATGAATTGATGACAAATGGTGATGGTTGGATTGCAAACTTAGGTTGCGCTGGATACCTCGAGGTACTCGACCTGCAGAGAAGACTGGTTGAACTGCGTCAGGGGAATTTGGTACCGGACACTCTGCTGCTGGTGGAGCACGAACCGGTAATCACTCTAGGCCGGCGGGGAAACAGGAGCAATATTATGTCACCTTCGGCAGTACTCGCCTCTGAGGGAATTCAGATTCATCTAGTCGAGCGGGGAGGAGATGTGACCTATCACGGCCCAGGGCAGTTGGTAGTCTATCCCATAGTTCATTTAACTCAAAGAAAACTCTCCCTCCGCAGATTTGTCGATTTGCTCGAAGAGAGCATAATTCTGGTTCTTGCCGATTTTGGCATTCAAGCCGGCCGTGACCCTCAACATCGAGGCGTCTGGGTCTCACACCTTAAGGTTGCTGCCCTTGGCGTTGCTATCAGACGCTGGGTAAGCTTCCATGGAATAGCCCTCAACGTTTGCCCCAATATGGATCATTTTTGCCACATTAACCCCTGCGAACTCAAAAGCGAGCAGGTGACTTCGATGGCTAGGTTACTGGGAGAAACTCCTAACATGGAAGAGGTGACCCAGAAGGTTGAGGGCAGATTTGTTGAACTTTTTCCTGGAAAGTGGCGTAAAATTTCGCCAACTGAACTATTCACAGGAGTTCGGATTGAAAATGCGATTGCTCGGGCGAAGGCAAAATCCGGCTATAACATCTTTTCTAAATAAATGGGTTAAACACTATGCGCCATGGGCTTTGCCCTCCTAGGAGCGGAGCACCAAAAACGGACAGAAAAAGGAGACGACATGGCAACGGGAGTTTTGAAAATCAGTCAAGATCACGTTTATGTCCAACCTAACGATGATGGTGCACAGCTGGGCATTTCCGACTTTGCAGCAGAAGCCCTAGGCACCATTATTTATGTGGAACTTCCAGAGGTGGGCGATGAATTCAGCAAAAACCAGCCTTTTGCCGCGGTGGAATCAGGAAAGGCCAGTATTGAGCTTCCCGCACCCATATCGGGCAAAGTTCTCAAAGTGAATGAAGAACTCGAAGACACACCTGACCTGATTAATCAAGACACTTACGGAAAGGGCTGGATCGCTGTACTCACCATTCAGGAGGTCGCCGAACTCGACGAACTTATGAGCAAACCTGACTACGACCTGTTCTTGGCCAGCGCCGAGGAAGAATAGTTAGGGGGGTATAGGCCATGGGCTCTCCTGTGAACCAGGGCCCGATTCTCATCGTGGAAGACGATAAAAAGACCGCTTCACTAGTAGAACTCTACCTACAGCGGGAGGGCTTTCAGACTGTTGTCGCTCTTGATGGTCGAGAAGCCTTGCAACTGGCTCGGCGACATAACCCCATGCTTGTGGTTCTCGATCTCATGCTTCCCTTCGTCGATGGCTGGGAAGTCTGCCGTGAGCTCAGGAGCTGGTCGGATGTTCCTATCATCATGCTCACCGCTAGAGGGGAAGAGGTGGACCGCATTTCTGGACTGACCTTGGGGGCTGATGATTATCTGGTAAAACCCTTCAGTCCTCGGGAATTGGTGGCAAGGGTAAAAGCCATTCTTAGGAGAGCCCGTTCGGACACTACCGCCAAAAGAACTGTCTGGTCACATAAAGACCTGGTTCTGGATCTTGATAAGCGCAAGGTGAGCTTAAAAGGGCGGGCTATTTCACTCACGGTTCACGAATACAATCTCCTCAAAGCTTTGATGACCAAGCCCGGAAGGGTTTTTACCCGCGCCGAACTTCTGGACCGGCTCTATCCAGAGGGTGAAGCAGTAATAGACCGCGTCATCGACGTCCATATCGGAAAACTTAGACAGAAGATCGAAGAGGACTCGTCGCAGCCTCGCCACATTATCACGGTGAGAGGTATAGGATATCAGTTTGCCGAGGAGAACGGCTCATGAAGAGGGGGATTAGGCCGTGAAAAACCGACTTCTGTGGAAACTCCTCGGTATCAATGTCCTTGTCATTGCATTCGTTATCATAATGGTCTGGCTAGCGGTTGACTACCTAGCCGCCGGCTACTTCATGACTCTGATGGAGAAATACAACATCTCTCCAACATCGAGCCATCAAATGTTCTTGAGTGCTGTTCATCGCTATCTTGTCTGGGCCAGTCTCGGGGCGCTTGTGTTGGCTGTTGGTTTCAGCTTCTTTCTCATGAGACGAACCCTGTCTCCCCTCGCTCAGATGACTGAGATCACGCGCAACATCGCCTCTGGCGACTACTCAGCCAGCGTACCAGTGAAATCCCAAGATGAAGTGGGTCAGTTGGCTCTGGCCTTTAACCGCATGGCTGAAAGCCTTCAAAAGATCGAGCAACTGCGGAAAACGATGATGATCGACGTGGCCCATGAACTCAGGACTCCCCTGACCAACATAAAAGGGTATCTCGAGGCTCTGACGGACGGTGTGGTCAGCCCCTCTGAGGATACTTTCGAGTTGCTTCAGGAGGAGACATCCCGCCTGGTCCAATTAGTGGAAGACATCCTTAGGTTGGCCAAAGCTGACGCCGCCAAGGCAAGCCTCCGTAAAGTTGAGGTCAATATTGTCGATCTGATTGTACAAATGCTCGAATCATTTCGTTCCCAGCTTGAAGAAAAAGAACTCAGGGTAGAGACTCATTTTGCCCATGGCGAAAAAAACTTATGGGCTGATCCCCACCTTTTGTCGCAGGTGCTGCAAAATCTCCTGCAAAACTCCTGGCAGTATACTCCGTCGGGTGGAGCGGTTACGGTCTCAACCGAACTCAAGCCACGACTGATTAAGGTTGCTTTTACTAACACCGGAGGGGAAATAGCCGATGAAGATCTGCCCTTTATCTTTGAGCGTTTCTACCGAGGGGAAAAGTCTCGCTCACGGGAGCACGGCGGTGCCGGCATCGGTTTGGCTATCGTCAAAGAACTGGTCGAGGCCCACGGCGGCTCGGTGGGCGCTAAACTGCTCAACGGCAGCATCCAAATCTGGTTCGAGCTCCCCATGGATCAATCGCCGCGGGTTGCTTGACCCCTTTATGCCCCTAGCAAACCCCGCCGCAAATCTTTACCCAATCTTTACAGTTTCTTTACACCATCTTTAATTATCACTCTTATAGTTTATCTAAAGAAAAAATAAACCCCGGTCTTTTTAGACCGGACCCTTTCTTATGGTTAAAATTATATAGTTAGAGGCTAAGGAGGTATATGATGAAAAATTTATATATGACAATCATCGCCCTGGTGTTGGTCCTCTTGGGCTACCATCAGGTGACCGGAAAAATGGAGAAAAAGATGCA
>JASFKF010000148.1:0-5450 GCA_050118775.1 Syntrophobacterales bacterium | reverse complement strand
CCTCAATAATAAGTGACTTCTTAATTTGCTTGCTGGCTTTGTATTCCATTCAGACTTCATTCCTTTATGACCGACCAGTCGGTCAGTAATATATACATAATAAACAATCATTTGTCAATTATAATCAAATATGACCGACCAGTCGGTCTATGTTATCGCCATTGGTAATTCACCAGCAGAAAAAAAGGAGGTGTCCTAGAGCGGCGACTACGGAACGGGTCTCCGCCTTCTATCTCGGATCCCCAGGAGATGGGAACTTCCTTGGGGGTATGAGTCCAAGGGTGGACTTTTTTGGTGGAGATCGTTATAGTAGATGACTAAGCACTAATTTCAAAGTCCGTGCTGCGGGCTTGCAGCCGGACATTTTTTTTAAGGAGAAGATAAAAATGAAGATTCAAGATGACGTCTACGTGGCCATCGACTACACTCTCACCCTTGACTCTGATGAGGTGGTAGATAGTTCCGAACCGGGTAAGCCCTTTGGTTTTATATTTGGTGGCGGCCAGGTCATAATGGGGCTAGAAAAGGGACTGGAGGGGATGGAGCTAGGCCAGACTGCCAAGTTCACAGTTGAGCCTGAGGAGGGGTACGGCCAACCTAGGCAAGAATTGTTCCGTGAACTCCCACGGGAGCACTTTCCTGGTGATATGGACCTTGCGCCCGACATGATATTTGAGGGCAGTGGGCCGCAAGGAACTATCAGGTTCAGAGTGGAGTCAGTAAGCGACGACGTGGTGATAGCCGACCTGAACCACCCGCTGGCCGGGCAACGTCTGCATTTCGAGGTTGAAGTGGTCGAGGTTCGGGAGGCTCGGGCTGAGGAGTTGGAGGCGTTGAAAGAACACGCCGGCTGCGCCCCCGAGAGCTGTGCATGTTGCTCAACCAGTTGCGACTAGTCTGAGCTCAAATATGACATCGCCTTAGATTCAGAGCAGAGCAATTCTCACCTCTACGATTTTGGGAAAAATTGTATTAAAGCCCTTCAGACATGAAGGGCTTTTTTGTTTTGTCTTGACCATGGCAACTCCACCAGGCTTAATGGAAAAACGACTGAGGTTCAAAGTTTCCAGACTCGATATGAAAACTTAAACTCATCGTTGGAGAGATTGAATGGTGGTTCTGACTGACAAGGTATTACGATTTATCTCGGATACCAGATTCGAGGACTTGCCCGAAAATGTAATCCATCAGGCTAAGCGGTGCCTTCTGGACACCCTGGGTGCACTTTTGGCAGGCAGCGACACGCCAGTGGTCCGTATTATGAACTCATTTGCCACCAAACACTTTAGAGGAACCGAAGCTACTGTCCTGGTAAGCGGCGAGCGGGTCTCGCCAATCGGCGCTGCCCTGGCCAACGGATATGCTTGCAACGCCCTGGACATTGATGATGGCTATAGGATGGTAAAGGGCCATCCAGGTGGTTGCGTGCTTCCCGTGCTCTTGGCTGCGAGCGAAGCCGCTGCTTACACGAGTGGTGCCGACTTTCTCGCCGCCCTTGTCATTGGATATGAAGTGGCGATTCGCGCCGGCTTGATCCGACACGCTTTGTTCCAGGCTTACCACTCCTCGGGGAGCTGGGGAGCTATCGGTGCTGCTGCTGCTGCCGGGAGAGTTCTGGGTTTAGACCAGAGCACCCTTCGTGAAGCCATGGGAGTTGCAGAGTACCACGCACCCATTTCTCCTATGATGAAGGGTATTGAGAAGCCATCTATGGTCAAGGACAGCATAGGTTGGGGGACCATGGTGGCCATGGCATCAACTCTTATGGCGCAGGAAGGATTCACCGGCATAGAACCCTTATTCAGTGAATCGCCGAATAGAAAGTGGCTCGAAGGACTGGGCAATGAATATTTGATTCTGAACTTGTATTTTAAACCTTACGCCGTTTGCCGTTGGTCCCAGCCGGCAGTGGTCGGGGTACTAAAGGTGATGAAGCAGAATGATTTGAGACCTCAGAGCATATCGCGCATTCGCGTCCTGACCTTTGAGGCAGCCGCCACATTAAGCCGCGATCATCCCAAGAACACCGAAGAGGCCCAGTACAATCTGGCCTATCCGTTGGCCGCTGCCCTAGTCGATGGCCAGGTAGGACCCCGGCAGGTTCTGCCGCCTCGCATCTTCGACGATTCTCTTCTGGAGCTGGCAAACAGAGTAGAGGTGGAGATTGCCCCGGAATTTGAAGAGGTCTTTCCCCAAAAAACCTACGCCGAGGTAGTGATACATACCAAGGACGGTCGAGAATTGTCGTCTGGCCGGGTGGAGCCAATGTGGGAACCCCCGAATGGTCTTCCTGCAGATGCTGAGTTGGAAGCAAAGTTTGTTGGAATAGTAAAGCCTGTTCTTGGTTTTCAGAAAGTTAAAGAAATTACCAGGATGATATGGGATTTCGAGAAAATGGATGGGATAAAACCTCTCATCAATGGCTGCATCAGGGGCCAGTCTTCCAGAAAATAACCCACCAAATCTCTCACCAGTAAAGGAAGAGGTCATCCTTCCTAGCTATATGGCAAAGCGCTAAGGTTCTTACTTTTTAAAATTTATTGTTTGGGTCCTACCCTTGACACAGGACAGGGCAACGGGCTAGTTATAATAGAAAGAAGTAATCTGCAGAGTATTTGTTGTCCATCTGAATCCCATTGAAGTTCAGCCGATTGTTCAGCAACTAAGAAACTGCAATTCAACCCATTGCTGAAATACCTCTGAGATACATTGAAGTCTATCTCATCAAAAAACGATTGTAAAAATCAGTCTATTGACAGAAAAAATAAAAGTCTAATTAAAGCAACTTGTTATCTGTAATTTACTAGAGGCTAGATAATGAAAATAACAATATGTCCGAGTTGCAGGAAAGAAATTCCTAAAGATGCCAAATTTTGTGACCATTGTGCAAATCCTGTTGTCTCTGTGATACACAAGACCATTTTTAGCTGGCAATGGTCTGACAGGATTTTTCTTCTCGCTGTTCTTCTGGTTTTCATAGCCTTTTTTCAACCGTGGTTTCCAGGAAGTATTCTCTATCGGAAAACTCCCATTTCTGCCTATCAGATGTTACTCAATGTGAGTGATCTCGAAGTTGATTTTTTGCAGAGTTACAATATCTTGCGGATGACGCTGATTGTACCCATCTTTGCTTCATTAATCTATTTCCTGACCTACTTTCGCAGAAGTATGCAGAAGTCAATTTTTCTGCCGCTTTTTTTATTTGTCGTAGTGAGTGTTGCTATTATCCCCTTCCTTTTCGAAACGGCGGGCACAGTCTTTGGAATCATCCTGACTCTAATGCTTCTTCTGGGAATATTCTTTTACTTTCGAAGTGCCTTTCGCCGGGGTCGTCTTGGCCTTGTAAGTTATTGTCTTCTCCTGCTGTTCATGTGTCTTTCCGTATTTATATATCAACTTGATCTCACCAGGTTATTTTATCTTAAACTTGAGAATCTTAATTTTTCAGAGACATACGGCTTCTGGATCACATGGTTTATTTTCGCATTAGCAACCTTATCAATTTCATTCAATTTCATGAAAACGATCGAAGATTTTTGGTTAATGGTTTTTGGGGTGATACTGTCGATCATTGGTTATAATACTTTTATAGATCCTCTATTCCTCTCGGGTCCCTTTGCTTTTTTTGCCGATAATTTCAGATTGACCGGCATTCATACCCTGACCCACATCAAGGTTGTTTCAATTGCCCTCATCATAGCTATCGCTACCGGGGTGCCCATCGGTGTCTATATCAGCCGTCATCCGACTGCGGCAAGCATCGTCTTGTACCTGTCAAGCATTATGATCACCATTCCGAGTATTGCCCTTTTTGGATTTATGATGCCTATCCTTTCTTCCATCGACAAAGCATGGGACGCAGTCAGCGGTATTGGAATCGGCACAGTGCCTGCCGTGATCGCCCTGGCGCTCTATTCCCAGTTGCCCATCATCCGCAACACCTATATCGCCATAAAAAATGTCGATCCGGCCACTATTGAGGCGGGCCGCGGCATGGGGATGACCCATTTCCAGTTACTTATTCAACTACAGCTTCCCCTTGCTGCTCCGGTGATCATGGCTGGGGTGCGAACTGCCGTGGTTATGAGCATTGCCATTGCAGCAATTGCTGCTTACATCGGTGCCGGTGGTCTGGGGCTGTTTGTCAGCGAAGGACTGCAAATGGCCACCAACGACTCGGTTATTCTGGGCGCCGTAGCCATGGGTTTGCTGGCCATTGCGGCAGATATTCTTTTCGAAAAACTCGAAGATTGGATTACTCCGACCGGCCTCAAGATCGCAAGGTAAATTCTTAGCCGCCATAGAATGGTGAGGAGTAAGTAATGAACATTATGCTGAAGTTGGAAAATGTAACAAAGATCTATCCTGGAGCTGAACACATCAAGGCAGTGGACGATCTTTCATTTGATTTACCAGAGGGTGAAATTTGCACGGTGGTGGGCCCATCCGGCTGTGGCAAGACGACAGCCATGAAGATGATCAATCGGTTGATTCCCATGACCAGTGGTAAAATCTATGTAGACGGTCAGAATATCAACCGTCTAGATACCATCGAATTACGCCGGAATATCGGGTATGTGATTCAGAATATTGGTCTTTTTCCAAACATGACCATCGCCGAAAACATTGCTGTAGTGCCCAAGATGAAGGGTTGGGACAAAGACCGGATAATTGAAAGAGCTGAAAGCTTGCTGGAATTGATCAACCTTCCGCCGGAGGAATTCATGGATCGCTACCCACGGGAACTCTCCGGTGGCCAACAACAGCGCATCGGAGTCGCCCGGGCAATGGCTGCTGACCCGCCTATCATGTTAATGGACGAGCCCTTCGGGGCCATTGATCCCATCAACCGGGAACATCTGCAGAACGAGTTTTTGAGAATTCAGGAGAAAGTCAAGAAAACAATTGTATTTGTCACCCATGATATCGACGAGGCCATCAAGATGGGCGACAAGATATGCCTTCTCAAAGCTGGAAAGCTCGTTCAGTTTGATGCCCCTGAGAAAATGCTCACCGAACCTGCGAATGACTTCGTCAGGGACTTTCTAGGGGGCGATAGAACTCTAAAACGACTTAACCTTCTAAAACTAAAGGCCGCAATGAGGCCGGACCCGGTAGTGATCATGCAGGGGGAATCACCTGCAAAGGCCAAGGCTATGCTCGACGATCTCAAGGTGGATCATCTAATCGTAGTGGATGAGGAAAAACGATTGTTAGGTTATGTGAACCACCAAGCACTGCAGAAGGAGGCGGAGGAGATAGGAAAAGTAACCCGGTCTACAGATTCCTTTATGTTGGCTTCTTCCAGCCTCAAAGATGGGCTCTCAGAGATATTCACCCATGATCTGGGATATCTCATAGTGGTGGACGATGACAAAAAGGTCCTCGGAGTCTTGGACACCGAAGATATTCGTGAGATTTTAAGGAGATAGAAAAATGGAAGGTAGATC
>JASFKF010000147.1:0-5459 GCA_050118775.1 Syntrophobacterales bacterium | reverse complement strand
TTTAGACAAACTTTACCACAGCTTCCCTTCTGCAGGAAGTGGCTAAAAAGGTAGTTGCAAAAAGATGGCCAAAGGAACTGGGTGGGATCAAAGTTGGGCGGGAAACAAATAGAAATAGCTACCTCTACGATTGATTAGAAGCCCATCCATTGGCTCATCAGCCAGAGGTTTGACAACCAAATCAACGGCTAGTTTATTTGCAAGTCCTTTCAGGGATGGCAGCAGTTCGAGAGGGGGGCGCACCGCGTAGATGGCCTGGGCACCCTCATAGAGGTCTAATCGTGGGGACCTTATGTCATCAAAATCTACGGGAAGTCCAACAAAGGCCGGCTGGATATCAGTGGCCCCCACCTTGAGACCACGAGCCTGCAGGGCCAGAGCCACTCTAGGGTAGAGACCTATCCCAACCTCCACTAACTGCTGATAGTTACAACTCAGATATTCAATAAGCCCTTCCAATGACTCTACCTTTTTTCCTCGTCTCGCCCGACCTCCCGTCTCGCTCTTCTCGCAAGGGCAGAGCGCGTGAAGCCATGCGCTATGCCCTTACTCGTCCATCTTGCGCCAGAAGAAAATATCATCCATGGGGAACTTGGCCACCCGTGGACTTATCTTTCCACCCACTACTTGTTCCATCTGGATTTTACGTTCCAAGGCGGCAACCATTTTGCGGGCGGACACCACGCTGTCGGGAAGCACCGAAATGGAGGTGGAGCCACATCTCAACAAAAACTCGAGATAATCCGGGTAAACGCTTGGAGCTTGACCGCATATGGAGGTGGTAACACCATGCTTGCGGCAGATGGTGATACAGTAGGCCAGGGCACGCAGAACCGCCAAGTCTCTTTCGTCGTACAATTCCTGAACCTTGGCGTCGTTTCTATCAACTCCTAAAATGAGCATGGTCAGGTCATTGGTGCCGAAACTTATGCCCTCAATCCCTTCTGCACAGAACTCTTCGATGAGGAAGACACTGCTGGGCACTTCAACCATGATCCATAGCTGAAAGTCTTTATCCGCCCGGTTGTCCAACCCTTCCTCCCGCATTATCCGCACTGCCTCGCGGAATACCCATAAAGTGCGGACAAAGGGAAGCATTACCCAGACATTGTTCAGCCCATATTCTTGTCTCACCCGTCGGATTGCTTGAAGTTCCAGGCGAAAGATGTCGTCTTCTTTCATGTAGCGGTGCTGCCCCCGATAACCGATCATCGGATTGGGCCCCACATTCTCCCGTTCATATTTCTCACCTCCCGGCATTTCTAGAAACTCATCCGGCTTGAAATCAAGAAAGCGATATACTACAGGGCGTGGGAAGAAGGCTTCAGCCACGGTCCGAATGCCATCGGTAAACTTCTCCACCATGATTTCGGCTCCCCCCTCCTCCAGAAGAAGCCTGGGGTGTTTGCCCACACTCAGCATCATGTGCTCCGCCCGGAGCAATCCTACACCGTCCGCCTGAGTTTCAGCTGCCACCTTGTGGGCAATCTCAGGCATGGAAATGTTCACATAAACTTTAGTGGCAGTGGCCTCCGGCCCAGCAGCGGCCACCATTGGCTGCACTGCCTCTGCTTCGGCTCTGGCGATGATACCCTGATAAATTACGCCGGTGGCCCCGTCAACGCTTATGTCGCCAGCGTCTGCCAGAACCTCGGTAGCATTATTTGTCCCCACCACGCATGGAATGCCGAGTTCCCGGCTGACAATAGCTGCGTGGCAAGTCTTTCCTCCCGAATCGGTGACAATCGCCGAGGAGATTTTCATCACCGGCACCCAGTCAGGAGTTGTCATTCCGGTAACCAGAATATCACCCGCTTTCACCTTTCCCATCTCACTCACATTCATTACCACATTTGCCGGACCACCAGCTACACCGGGGCTTACTCCTAGGCCTTTCAGAAGGATTTCTGCGCTAACTTTTTCCCCTGCCGCAACTTTTTCCATGGGAACCTCCTGACTGTGCACGGTCTCTGGTCTTGCTTGCAAGATGAAGAGCTTTCCTTCATCGTCAATGGCCCACTCAATGTCTTGAGCCCCGCCGTAGTGGGCTTCAATGTTTTTCGCTTCCTCGGCGATAAGAATTACTTCCTCATCGGTAAGGGCCGGGACCGACTGCATGTCTTCGGGGACTTCAATATAGTCAGTGTCACCCTCCGGGCGCCGCACGCACTTCTCTTTTTTCGCGGCCACATGGCGCTCCAGGATCTCCAAGCTATCTTTGTCTACCACATATTCATCCGGGGTCACCCGACCGCTTACCACCGCCTCACCAAGACCCCAGGCTGCATTGATGATGATTTTGTTGGTCTCCCCTGAGACCGGCTCGATGGTAAAGGTCACGCCAGAGGACCTGGCTTGAACCATCTCCATGACGCCAACGCTCAGAAGGACTTCTTCGTGGCGAAAGCCCTTTTCCTCGCGGTAGGCGATGGCCCGAGAGGTGAAAAGAGAACTCCAGCAAGCTCTCACTTTCTCTCCTAAATCCTCTGGGCTCACATTGAGGAAGGTATCCTGTTGGCCGGCAAAACTAGCGTCTGGTAGGTCTTCCGCCGTAGCAGATGAGCGCACCGCCACTAGCACATCAGCCTTGCCACACTTCTCAGCCAAGTCTTCATAGGCCTCAAGAAGCTGGTTGATGATGCTCTCTGGAATTGGAGTTTTCTCTATCATCTCGCGAATTTCTTCCGACGCTTGCAGCAAAGCACTTAGATTGCTCGTGTCCAGGTCCTTGAGAATCTGGTCAACCTTTTTGTCTAAGCCGGCCTCCTCCATGAATTCACGATACATTTTTGCGGTTAGGCAGAAACCTGGAGGGACCGGTGCACCTATAGCTCCGTGCAACTCACCTAAGTTGGCATTCTTGCCCCCAACCAGAGGAATGTCATCCTTGCGCAGCTCTTCGATCCACAGGATCCCGGCTTCCGATTTTGCTGGCATTTCTTATCCTCCTTTGAATCGTGCCCTAGATAAGGAGCACCACACTTTTTAAGTTATCGCCTATACCTAGCAAAAAGGACGTTCTGGGGACAGCTCTTGTATTACCAAAGGTCCCCGGCTTCTCAGATTTCTGGTTTTGACTAATAGCGGCAAGTGTTAAAAAGAAGGTCGTTGTCCGTTTCTTGACTGCGGCACCAATATCTTTATCTAAGCAACTAATATGCCACAGCCACTTTCACCTGTCAATGAATGTTGTCTGCCCGCAGCAAGCCGCAAAATGTGAGCTGCCAAGCGTTTAGGAGCGCAGCTTAGAACGGGTAGCATTTTATTTGCCGGGTAGTGTGAGGGCACAGAATACCCTTTATTGGTACTTCTGTTCCATTGGCTGCTTGCTTGGTTGCGGAAAAGGAAGTAGAGTAAGAGATGTGAGATATGAGATTTGAAATGTGGGATAATGCACCTGAAAAAGGATCTTGAATCTCACCTCACACACCTCACATCCATTGGCGCAGCCTTTTTGGAATTTTCGAGACTTGAATCTCCTATGGGAGTCGAATCCAAATGGAATTGATTCGCTATCTATCGGAACCTTCTCTCCGTGAACCTGCTCTGGTGGCCGGTTTTGGCGGTTGGGGCAATGCTGGTGAGGTGGCAACCAGCACTGTGGACTTCCTGGTCAAGAGCTTGGAAGCAAAGCAGTTGGCCAGTCTAGAGTCTGATGTTTTTTTTCTCTTCTCTGTTAATCGACCCCTGGTAACCATCGCCAACGGGCATTTGAAAAGTTTGGATCTCCCCAGAAGCCGCTTCTATTTTTCGACAAATTCACTAGGTAGAGATTTGATTCTATTTTTCGGTCCCGAGCCACAGTTATGCTGGCATCAATACGTAGAAGCTTTCATGCAACTCTGCCACCGCTTCGGGGTAAGGACCTTCATCACCCTGGGAGGTCTTCACGACGAAGTACTTCACAACGAGACCAAAATCTCTGCTGCTGGTGCATCCATGGATGAGGTCCAGAGACTTAGGGAACTTAAAGAACATGTGGAGCTCATCGAGTATGTGGGTCCGAGTGCCATCCACTCCTTATTTCTCGCCAAAGCGCTAGAACAAAAGATTGAGTCAATTAGCCTCTGGGCGCATGCTGCCTCTTACTTGCAGGGCACAAATTACAAGCTCTGCAGTGGGCTGATAAAACGACTAAACCTCCTGCTCGGCTTGGAGGTGGAGCCAACCGAACTGGATCTCTCATGGAAGCTGGTAGAAGATCAAATTGATCAGTTAATCGAAAAAAATGAGCAGCTTAAGCAACACGTAGAAGAGTTGAAAAAACGGGAGCAGCGAGGCAGTTTCACTTCTCGGCCCTCCTCCCCTGCCAAAGTCATACGGTTGGATGAATTTTTAAAACAGGACAAATCAGAAGACTAGTTTTCAAATTCCCTAATTCCTCAATTACTTATCTCTTCTGCACAGAAATTGCATAACTACTTGATTCTATGACTGATATTGTGATATAAGCGAGCAACATTTTGCTGGCAAAAGTTGTACTGGTCCGCATGTCTCATTTGGAGGTAGTTAACGGGAGTAATGGAGTGGTGGAGTAATGGAGTAATGCAAAAACTTTCTAAAGTTCAATTTCTGGATTTTAGCTTTTCCCAACACTCCAATACTCCAATACTCCAATACTCCAATACTCCAAAACCGCTGCACATGGCTACTGACAAGCCATTGATACTTGACTTGGCCTAAAAAAGCAGCTCTTTTCGGACGAATAAAATTATGATTCCACGTTATACCCGTCCACTAATGGGTCGCATCTGGGAGCAGGAAAACCGTTATCGTCAGTGGTTGAGGGTGGAACTTGCTGTAGTCGACGCTATGGCCCAGTTGGGACAGATACCGGCTCAAGCGGCTCAGGAGATTGCTCAAAAGGCAGACTTCGATGTGGATCGCATCGACGAAATTGAAGGTGAGACAAAACACGACGTCATTGCCTTTCTTACCTGTGTAGCGGAATATGTTGGAGACTCCGCCCGCTATATCCATCTTGGACTGACCTCCTCTGACATTCTAGATACCAGTCTCGCCCTGCTTCTAAGACAAGCATCAGACATTTTGCTAGATGATATTCAGGCCTTGCTCTCAGTTCTTAAGCGACGGGCTTACGAACATCGTAATACTATAATGATGGGCCGCTCCCATGGAGTGCACGCTGAGCCGATCACCTTTGGGCTTAAATTGGCACTCTGGCACTCGGAGATGGACCGCAACAGGGAAAGGTTGCTCCATGCCCAGGAGACCATCAGTGTGGGTAAAGTGTCAGGAGCAGTAGGGACCTATGCAAATGTAGATCCACAGATTGAAAAACTTGCCTGTGCCCAGCTGGGATTGCAGCCAACTCCCATTTCTACCCAGGTCATCCAACGAGATCGTCACGCTCAGTATTTCTCCACCTTGGCTATTATTGCTAGCAGCATAGAAAAAATTGCCATCGAAATTCGTCATTTGCAGCGCACAGAGGTTCT
>JASFKF010000146.1:0-5468 GCA_050118775.1 Syntrophobacterales bacterium | reverse complement strand
AGTAAGGAAACTAGCAAAGAAATTTCTAACTTGGAGGAGCAGAAAGAACTACTTCTGCCTCGTATTGACGGCCCGCAAGATCTCAAGTCTTTATCAATCGAGGAACTATATCAGCTGGCCGAGGAGATCCGGGACGAGATCGTATGTACGGTGTCCCAAACCGGCGGACACTTGGCTCCGAACCTCGGGGCGGTGGAACTGACTCTGGCTTTACATTACGTGTTTGATGCACCCGATGATGTGATTATCTGGGATGTGGGGCACCAGGCTTATGCTCATAAGTTAATCACCGGTAGAAGAAAGCAGTTCCACACCATAAGAACACATGGAGGAATCAGCGGTTTTCCCAAGCGTAAGGAGAGTCCATACGATGCCTTTGGTGTTGGCCATGCCAGTACCTCCATTTCAGCGGCCCTGGGTTTCGCCTCCGGCAAAAATATTAAAGGTGACAAAAACAGGGTAATTGCCGTTATTGGTGACGGTTCCATGACCGGGGGTATGGCTTTCGAGGGGCTGAACCAGGCCGGCCATCTGGAGCGCGATCTCATAGTGGTCTTGAACGACAATGAGATGTCTATCGCTCCTAATGTGGGCGCTCTTTCATCCTTCTTGAGCCGCAAGAAGACCAGCAAGATGGCGGTGCGCATTAGGAAGGATGTGAGGAGTCTACTCACTAGTATACCTGGAATTGGTGACGACATTGTGCAGCTGGCAAAAAAAGGCGAGGACTCAATCATGAGCTTTTTTACTCCAGGTATGCTATTTGAGGCCCTGAAATTCGAGTATATCGGTCCAATAAGAGGGCATCGGTTGGATCGTCTCATCGAAACCTTCACCAACGCCAAGAACCTTAGAGGGCCAGTGCTGGTGCACGCCTTGACCACCAAGGGAAAGGGTTACAGGCCGGCGGAATGTGATCCTTCAAAGTTTCACGGTCTGGGCAGGTTTGAAGTGAGTACGGGAGAACCCGTAAAGAAGCCGGGGGCACCCTCATATACGAAGGTATTTGGGCAGACCATGGTGAGATTGGCCGGGGAAGACGAGAAAATAGTTGCCATCACAGCTGCAATGCCCGAGGGCACCGGCTTGAGTCAATTCGCCGCTCTCTATCCGGAGCGTTTTTTTGATGTGGGAATTTGCGAGCAGCATGCGGTGACCTTTGCTGCCGGACTGGCGCTGGAGGGCTTTAAGCCTGTAACAGCTATCTACAGCACCTTTTTGCAGCGGGCCTATGACCAGGTGGTTCATGATATATGTCTGCAAAATCTGCCCGTCACCATTGTTATGGATCGAGGAGGGTTGGTGGGCGAGGATGGCCCTACCCATCACGGGGTTTTTGACCTCTCCTACCTTCGCCACGTGCCAAACATGGTGCTAATGGCTCCTGCCGATGAGAATGAGCTGCAGCGAATGTTGAAAACCGCCCTGGAACATGATGGCCCAGCAGCTCTGCGCTACCCGCGCGGCACGGCTGAGGGGAGGCCCATGGATTCTGAAATTCGCTCAATGAAAATAGGCAAAGGGAAGCTCCTGCGTGAAGGCGATGAACTGGCCATCCTAGCCATAGGTAACAGGGTGTGGCCAGCGGTAGAGGCGGCCAAGGAACTGGAGAAAAAAGGTGTGCGGGCAGCGGTTGTCAACTGTCGTTTCGTCAAACCGCTGGACAAAAAACTCATTCTGGAGACGGCCCAACAGAGCAATCGTGTTCTAACCGTAGAGGAAAACGTTCTGCAAGGAGGTTTTGGTAGTGCAGTGCTCGAACTGCTGGCTGAAGAGGGCTTGAGTGGAATCAGGGTTGTTCGTTTGGGCATTGGTGACCAGTTCATTGAGCACGCGCCTCAACAAGTACAGCGGTCCATGTGCTCCATTGATACTCCGGCAATTGTCCAGGCAGCTCTTGCCATGGTTGGAGGCCATAACGTCCAAAAAGCCGTGTCTTAATGCGAGCAATCAGCTATCAGCATTCAGCAGTCAGTAGAGCCAAGATATAAAGGTTACCCGCTGCAAGGTCTGCTCTGGCAAGCTGGCTTATTGGGCTTAGGTTTTATTAATGCTAAAGGCTGAAAGCTGATGGCTGATCGCTTACGTCTCGACATTCTGCTAGTAGAAAGAGGTTTGGCTGAAAGCCGTCAGCGGGCAGTCGCCTTGATTCTTGCCGGTAAGGTGCGAGTTGACGGTTGCCAGGCCTCAAAGGCGGGTCAGCGTGTATCACCGAAGGCAAATGTTGAGCTTCTCGCTCAGGATGAGACCTACGTTAGCCGCGGCGGTTTCAAGCTAGCCTCAGCCTTAGACAATTTTTCAATGCAGGTAACCCACTTGGTGGCTATGGACGTGGGCGCATCCACTGGTGGTTTCACCGATTGTCTCTTGCAGCGGGGGGCGAAAAAGGTCTATGCAATTGATGTGGGCTACGGCCAGCTGGCGTGGCAGCTTCGCCAGGATACGCGGGTGGTGATATTGGAACGGTGCAATGTACGCTATCTCACCAGTGAACAAGTTTCAGAGCTCGTAGATCTGACAGTTATTGACACCTCTTTTATTTCCCTGAAAAAAGTCATTCCAAAAGTTCTCAAGTTTATCAAAGGGGGCGGCAAGCTACTGGCGCTGATAAAACCTCAATTTGAGGTGGGACGGGGCCAGGTGGGCAAAGGTGGCGTGGTGCGTGATTCCGAGCTGCATAGGCAAGTGGTGAGAGAGATAGAGCAATTTTGTGAGAGTCAGGGAATGGAAGTTCGAGGGGTGAAGGAATCGAGTTTGCTTGGCCCCAAAGGAAATCGTGAGTTCTTTATTTATGCGGTGAAATCCGACCGATGAAAATCCACTTAATATTCGTAGGCAAGACCCGCGAGCCTTACCTGCGAGAGGGTGTCGAGGACTTTCTCGCCCGCTTGCGTCGCTATATACCGGTTGAGGTCAAAATTGTCCGTTCCGAGAAACTGACTAGAGACCATCAGGCAGCCCGAGTAGTGTCCATGGAGAGCGAGAGGGTGGCGGCTGCAGTGCCCAGCCAATCCCACCTGGTAGTTTTGGATCGGCTGGGAAGACAGTTGAGCTCAGTGTCCCTGGCTCGGTGGTGGAAAAAACTAGAAATGGAGGGTTGCCGTAAACTGTGCTTTGCTGTAGGGGGGGTTCTTGGGTTTACAGATGAGCTGCGGAGTCAGGCGCAGACCCTGCTTTCCCTTTCAAAAATGACCTTCACCCACGAAATGAGCAGGTTGATTCTCCTGGAACAACTTTACCGGGCCTGCACGATAATGCGAGGGGAGAAGTACCACAAATAATCTGTTTTTAAATTATACGGACTCCACCGACTTCACTTCAGGCACTAATTGCTTGACGATGCGTTCCACACCTTGCTTGAGAGTCATCTGGGACATGGGGCAGCCACTGCAGGCGCCGGTCAGCCTCACTTTAACTATCCCGCTTTCTTCCACTTCTACCAGCTCGATGTCGCCACCGTCACGTTGAAGAGCAGGCCGAATTTTTTCTAGAGCCTGTTCAATTTGTTCCTTCATATTGGCCTCCTAATTGTTGTAAACATGCGGTAGTGGAACTATAACCACTGATGATGTAGAATGCAACCGGCTATTTCCAGCTGACAGCAGGCAGGAGGCAGCGGGCAGAGGAGAGAATACAGAGTACAGTAGATAGAAGTCAGAGGTCGGAGGTCAGGGATCAGCAGGCAGATTGTAGATTGTAGATTGATTGCCGCACAGCGCAAAGCGCATAGTGCATAGCGAAAAGGTAGATTTTAAATTTACCCTATGTCCCATGCTCTATGCTCCATGCCCTTTCGGCATGCACTTTGCTTCTTTGATCTACACCGCCGGCAAGAGGAATCTTATGAAAGAGCAGCTAATCCAAAAGATCAAAGACCACAAGGCCGTTGTTGGCATCGTGGGACTCGGTTATGTGGGACTTCCCCTGATGCTGCGTTTTACCGAAGTGGGGTTCCCCACCCTGGGTTTTGACATAGATAAAGCTAAGGTGGAGGAGCTCAAAAAGGGCAAAAGCTACATCGGACACATACCTTCAGCAACCATTGTCGAAAGGAGCAGGAAGGGGGTTCAGATCGCAGAGGGTAAAACCGTGCCCCTTTTCTATGCCACGAATGACTACAGCCGTGCTTCGGAACCGGATGCTTTGATCCTCTGCGTTCCTACTCCTCTGAACAGAAACAGGGAACCTGATCTATCTTATGTGCGTAACACGGTGAGTTCGCTTTTGCCCCAGTTGCGTCGTGGCCAAATAATCAGCCTCGAGAGCACCACCTATCCTGGCACAACTGAGGAGGAAGTCCGCTACGAAATTGAAAGGCGCGGCTTTGTTGTCGGCAAGGACATTTTTTTGGTCTATTCACCGGAACGGGAGGATCCGGGCAACCCTTTATATAATACCCAGAACATCCCAAAAGTATGCGGGGGTTCAACAACTGATTGCTTGGAAGTGGGCCGGGCCCTTTACGGCGAGGTGGTGGAGCGGGTGGTGGTCTTGTCCTCAACCCGGGCAGCCGAGTTGACCAAGCTCCTGGAAAACATCTATCGGGCGGTGAACATTGGGCTGGTAAATGAACTCAAAGTCGTGGCGGACCGCATGGGAATCGACATTCGCGAGGTCATTGACGCTGCTGCCACAAAGCCTTTCGGCTTCACCCCATTTTATCCTGGGCCGGGATTGGGTGGCCACTGTATTCCCATTGACCCCTTTTACTTAACCTGGAAGGCAAGGGAGTACGGAATCAACACTCGCTTCATCGAGTTGGCCGGGGAGGTCAACGCCGCCATGCCCCGCTGGGTGGTTGGCAAGGTGACGGACGCCTTGAATGAAAAGGGTAGGTCGGTCAATGGGGCCAAGATCCTGGTTCTGGGTCTTGCCTACAAGAAAAATGTCGACGATCCCCGGGAATCTCCAGCCATGGAGATCATGGAAATCCTCCGGAGCAAAGGTGCTGAGCTGAGTTACAGCGATCCCCATGTGCCGGTGTTTCCTCCCATGCGAAGACATGAATTCGAGCTGAAATCCGCGGAGTTGACCCCTGAATTGCTCAAAAAGGTTGACTGTGTTCTTTTGGTAACTGACCATGACGGCTTCCCCTACGATCTCATCAGCGCACATGCCAACCTGATTGTGGACACCCGGGGGGTATACAGAAGTGGTGAGACCAATGTAGTCAAGGCATGACAAATTTATATCACCCGCGGTTCCTACCAGTGATTCAGCCCTAGAATCTCCAAAAAACAATTATAACTTCACGATTACCCTCAAATTCCCTGAAATGAGGGAAAATTCCTGCTCCTCCCGTTTCTGGGACGGATTTTGCATAGTTAACAGATGTTTCATGAATTGGTGTTCCAGCTCAGGAGATGGAAAGAGAGCATGACGGCGCAGCGCTACAGGGTGGTATTTGAGGGAGAGATTCTAGACGGACTGCAATTTGAGGAGGTGAAAAGAGGTCTGGTCGCTCTTGT
>JASFKF010000145.1:0-5479 GCA_050118775.1 Syntrophobacterales bacterium | reverse complement strand
AAATGGACCCCAAAGGAAAATGCCACCAAAGAAAACCCCGCGGCCACCAAAAAAGGTCTGATTAAAAAAGCTCTGATCAAAGCGGAAGCCGGCTTTTTCGAATTCTCTGAAAAGATCCTGAAAAACGCGATTGAATGTAGGATCCTTGAAGAGGTCCTGAAAAATCTCCTCCTGAGAATAGCGGAAACCTCTGCCAGCCACCCTCTCCTGCGGTCCGGCCCTGAGCCACTGGTCGTACTCTGAGCGCTTTAAAGGGTCTATGAGCACCCCATAGGCTTCAGCAATCTCCTTGAAGTGTTCCTCTGCTTTCGGATCGCCGGGGTTGCGATCCGGGTGGTACTTGAGGGCTAACCTTCGGTATGACTTCCGAATTTGCTCATCTGAAGCATCCCGGTCCACTTCAAGTAGTTTGTAGTAATCCTTCATGGTTTTGTACTAGCATAGCGCGTGGCGCATAGCGCATAGCGTCATCTCTCATTTCTCATTGCGCATTTATTATTTTTCATTGCAGTAAACTTTCAACGAGTTTTGTATCACCTTCAAATTTACAATGAGAAATGAGAGATGACAAATGGGAAATGTGAAACGGAGCAGAGCTCTTTGGGCTCTGCTAATATTACCTCACTCCCCGTCAACCCACTTAGGCAGTTGCTCAGTGACCAGCCACTCAATGGTGTCCCTTGTCTTTCTAAAACCATCCAAGCTCTCAGAAAAGGGATCCCTTACGTGCCAATGAATCACCTTGCCCCTGAAAGAGGGAGAAATAAGCTGTTCCAAAGGGTACTCTAAGAGATCCAGGATCAGATCAAAACTATCGAGCTCCACCTCAGCCAATCCTTTGGAATATAGACCCTGGGTGGGAACCCCTATTTCCTCGAGAACGGTTTTGGTTTCCTCAGGTATGTAGCCCAATGCAATCAATCCGGCGGAAGCCACCTCTAGGGTGTCACTCCAGTGATGCCTGGCCAAGGCTTCGCCCATAATGCTTCTACAAGCGTTGCCATAACAGACAAAAAGTACACTCTTTTTCATGCTACTCTCCAGGAGAGGAATGGGAAACTAAGGCAAAAATACATAGGGAAAATAAACACTATTTCAGGGTTCGCAAGGGTTGAGTAGTTTCGAAATCCGCCGGCGACTTCATCCCCTCCCGATTATCTCCCCCCGCCAGGGGATGTGGAAGGGATTTAGGTGGCGGTAACCGTGTATTATTTACTGCTCCTTGACTACTTTGCTCAGACGGGAGAAGAGGTGGTTAACCTTCTCTTCCGCACTCTTGCGCTCCGAGGGAGAGCGAAACTGGGAGGACAGATCCACAAAAATTTGATCCAAAGGGGCGAGAGCTTGTTGTTCAGGCTCCTTGCGGCGAATATCCTTTTTTGTCCCCGGCAGTGCCCGGGGGTCGATTGATTTTGTTTTGGAGCCGCTGTTTCTGTAGGGCCAATTTATTTTCCAATGAAAGAATTCGCGGACCAACTTTGCAGGGGCAGGCATTAAAAGGGTGGCTGGATCGATAAGGTTTTCCTCAGCTAGACGAAAGAAGCTATGAATGAAGTCTGCGTCGCTGATCACCAAACCAAAAAGAAACCAATCATCAACTGTAGAGAGGATTATTTTTTTTTGGACTGTACTGAGCTCCCGATAGGAGCGGCAAAAAAATCCCTGGCATGCCATAGCTCCGTGAAAAGAAAGGCCGCGCCAGTCTGTACCACCATTGCCGCGGGCAAGGGGGTGGAGCATGCAGCCTACCCGGGTCTCTTCTTCATTTAAGAAGCCGACGAACTCACAAGAATAGAATTCGGGATCAAGAAGCCGGGATTTTTCTTTTTCTCTGTTCTTTTCGGAAAAATAAAGGATGCCTTCCACCGTCCTTCTGGTATTGGCGAACTCCTCAGTTCTGGCTTTGAGTTTGCGGGCCAACCCAGCTCTGCTCGTATCCTGGCTATTATACAGGCCACAACACCAGGCACATGACTTTTGCTTGTCTGGCTGGCAAAGGTGAGGGTCAAAGGACTGGGTGCTCAAAGCTCTCCTCCAGAACAATTTTCCAATACTGTAACTTCGTTTATTCTTGGTCTTGGAGAGGGAATAGTTTGCTGGCAATAATTATCCTCTCTTCGTTACCATATTTGCGGTCGAATTCCTCCGGAGTGTCCTTCCAAAGAATACTGTTGTAGGCTCCAGCATGAAAGCCGTGTTTTAATTTTTTGGCGTGATCAACATTGCAGGAAACCGCACTCTCGATAGTCTCAGGGTCACCAGTAATGTCACCGCTCTTATCGAAACCGCGCAACAAAACGCAGCCACAATCAAGATAGGTAAGGGCTATGCCGATAGCACCACCCTCTTTTTCGTAAAGCTCTTTGCTCAAAACCCTTATAGCCTCGCCGTGTCGTTCCTCTAGCTCGGCTCCAATCTTTTCTCTTTCTTCGCTGGTCAGTTGTTTCACCTTTGCTGCCTCCTATGAGAGTTTATCCGTCGTCGCAGTAAGTGATTCATTAAATATCCGGGCGAGAACTCAAAAGTCAACCCCACTTTCTTACCATAACACACGGGAGTTTTGAGAGTGGAGATGAGCCGGGCTAGGCAAGGATGGTTGGGAGGGCAAGGTGCTGAAGGAGATAGGTTCGCCATTCCAAAAAATTGTAGTTTTTTACACTAGGGTACCCCAGATATTGTGGCGGGTTCTCAAAAGGCAAAGTGGGGATTAAAGTATGATATCTGAACTTTTAGCTCGGCGATGCTAACTTTGGAAAGAACAAATGCACAACTCATAACGGTGGGTTTTGGTTCGATTCACACAGCGTAATGATTAGATACTGGTAAATGATTTGTCAAACCAATATTTGAAGTACCCTGATGACAGGGAGGTAATGAACTCTCGGTCCGCATCTGCAATTCTAGTAAATCGAACGCCCATTCCAGGGGGCGTATTATCAAAAGCAGAACCGTATGGATACGACCAGATCACCTTTGCAAGTATTTCAACGTATCGGCGGTTGGGAAACATAATGTATAGTCTCAGCTCTGTTTTCAAGGGGAGCTGCTTATCACAAGCGATATAGGCCCCTTGAGGGGTAATATTTCTTGTCTCTGCTACTAGAGCACCGTGCGCTGTCTGGACGACAACAGGCCAAGTACCTTCAATTCTAATGTTTTGCCGCCTATTGGCCACCGCCAAATCATCCATAGACACACCTCCCCGACTGTGCAGTTGAACTCCGAGTTTTGTCTAAAAACAAGCTCAAGTGAACTTAAAAAACGAAAAATACTGTTAAAGTTAAACCTAAAGCTTTAAGCTCTGAAACAGCAGAAAACCTTGCAGTCTAGACAGCAAAATTTGGCACTTAATAAAGCTAAAATAACTTGCTTCAAGCTGAGAGCAGACTATAGAACTAAGAGTGTGATTCAACTCCAGCACGACTCAGCTTCCCAGTCTAATAGATTTGAGTCATTATGGATTTTTTGACTGCAAAGGTGGGCAAAGAAAGATGGGGCGATCTTGCGGATATATTACAGAAATTCACGGAGTTGGAAATCCGAACAGCGGCTTATGCTCACCCTACCATAAACGAGGGCCGCATTGTCAATACAAAAATTAATTTTTTGCAATCATTCTGTAGCTATGAGAGAGGATGACGAGTGTATGATGGATTGTCTGAAGTCCGATTCAGTGGGGTAATATAACATCCCGATAAAAAAGGTTCTGATTTCTAAACTCAGCGTAGGATATTGGAAGAAATCAAAATGGATTAGTAAGGCAAAAAAGTACGGAAGGAGAAACTCGTATCTAGTGACTCTTTAATCTCATAGAAGTTTATGGCTGGTAGGTATTTCAAAGATTCTTTGCGATAAGATCATGGATGAACTGGCGGTCAGCACGCTGGATCCTAGTGAAACGGATACCCATCCCACACGGAGGAAGCTCTTTACCGTCGCAGCAAACATGCAACCAAGCCACTTCAGCATTAGCACTCAAGGGATGGCGATTGGGAACTACTACCTGCAGCTTGAATCGCTCTTTAGGTCTCAGTGGTTTTTCGCAACGAATAAATGCACCACTTACACTGATATCTTCCATTTCAGCCACACTACTCCCGGTGGTATCTCGAACAACAGCAACCCAATCGATGCGGATTCTTGAGTCTCTACGTCTTTCTCTCTTCACATTTTACCTCACTAATTATTCGATGAGGATAGGCGGGCTTAAAATTACCGGCAGTAGAGGCTAGGTTCTCTTTACCAAGAACAGTCAAAATAGCCTCAAAAAAGTTCCATCTTGAAAAAGTAAAGCCTCTCCTGACTATCAGTCCTAGCCAGCGAGGGCAACAAGGAGAAAGCAGGTAGGACATACCCTGTCCACGGATGCCCTACCCATTTGGCAACTTACCATATAGAAAGAGATTACTGCAAGTTGGATGGAAAGCATGAAGGGCTGAAAAAGAAAACCCCACCAGCCCAACCACACAGAAGCTGATGGGGGAATGAAACTCAAAAGCTTGTTAACCGGGCGGGACATTAGCAAAGAAAATACACTGTGTCAATAAGTATGAAGGATGGGAAAAGAAAACCCCCATCAGTCACTTGCCAAACCGATGGGGGCTGCCGCAAACTTTTGGGGTGAACCCTATGCTCACCCCTCCAAAAGATTCGCTTGTGCAAACCCAGTGCCATGTAGCGTTTCAAAGGAAAGTGGACAGATTTAGGGGATGAAATAAGAGACGGCTTTAGGTAATAACATCTTCATTGAAAGGAGTGAGCGATGAAACCTAAAACCAAGCAGAGCCCTGAATCTGTTGTCCGTGAGATCAAGCGAAAAACCCGCCGAAAATTCAACCCAGAAGAAAGAATCAGAATCGTTCTGGAAGGCCTCAAAGGCGAAGACAGCATTGCCAACATCTGCCGCAGAGAAGGCATTGCTCCCAGTATGTACTACAAGTGGAGCAAAGCGTTTCTGGAGGCAGGCAAGCAACGTTTACAGGGCGACACTCTCCGGGAGGCCAGTAGCAGCGAGGTGGCTGAGCTCCGCAAAGAAAATGAGCAACTCAAGCAGCTTGTAGCCGAATTGAGTTTGCGCAACCGGGTGTTGAAAAAAAGTATGAGTGGTCTCGAGTGAAGTGGAGGCGTTACATGCGCTACAGGCAATCAGAGAAGATGGAAATCATCCGGTTGGTAGAGCAATCACCGCTCAGTGTGAAGCAGACACTTTTCGAGCTCAACATCAACCGGAGCACGTTTTACAAATGGTACCGTAGGTACCAAGAGGGAGGTTACCAGGCACTGGCGAACCGCTACCGGCCTCCGAAGCAGTTCTGGAACCAGATACCACCGTGGGAGCGAGAGCGCGTGGTTGAGATCGCTCTTGAGTATCCTGAGAAGTCACCGCGTGAGCTGGCTTGGTACATCACTGACAAACAAGGCTATTATATCTCAGAGTCGTCGGTATACCGGATCCTAAAAGCCCATGATCTGGTAATCA
>JASFKF010000144.1:0-5481 GCA_050118775.1 Syntrophobacterales bacterium | reverse complement strand
TATGAAAGAGGTTGTCATAAAGTGGTATCGGATTGACCCCACGGGGATGGAAGAACACTATTTTACAACCACTTTAGAAGATGCCATTGTTGTTAGCATGAAGCCACATATGCCAAACTGTCTCGATCCAGCGACCGAGAGCTTCTCGCATATGGAGGATGTGGCATTTACATACAAAAAGGTCAAATGGACCTGGGAGGCCGATGGAATCGAGGCCGAGGACTCCTGGGCGGTGCCAAAATAAGAGCTGAACGTCCATGAGAGAAGAAAGACTTCTTGAACGGATTAGTACCTGGAAAAGAGAGCCCGGGCGACGTGAGAGGGAGGATATCGGAAGGATAACCGACTCCATCTTGTACCATCTCCAGCGAATCCTCAACACCAGGAGAGGAAATGTCCTCATTGCGGCGGATTACGGAGTTCCTGATTTTACCGATCTCTTTCAAGCTTACCCGGAATCTGTAAGGGACCTGGAGAAGTCCATACGGCAAACCATCCAAAAATACGAACCCCGTTTGACAGGAGTGAGGGTGAGTTTTATTCCCCAAGAAGAGGATCTACTCTCCCTGCGTTTTCAGATTGTGGCCAAACTGGCCACAACTGAGAGGAAAAACCAGGTCCTTTTCGAGACCATCATAGATACGGAGGGCAAGATTAGCGTCCAAGGATGAATCCCAGCGTCAGTATTCATGATACAAAAGGGAATGGTCCGGAGTGGATCATCCCGGAGCGTGCTCTGAATTTGGTAAACTCTTTGTGTCATAGGCAATACGAGCAAGGGCGGGGATAAACCCCGCCCCTAAAAAAATCCTGTTCTGCCTCGCTAGGGGCGGCGGTTATCTCCGCCCGGAAAGAGGTAGGCCATGTTGCATCACGGATTGTGACATGTCCTACCTACCTACTCGACAAGTTACTGGCCACCTTTAGATTTTAGGCGATATTTATGTTCAATCGTTATTTCCAAGAAGAACTGGCTTATCTTAGAGAACTGGGTGCAGACTTTTCCAAAACCCATCCTTCCCTGGCGCCCATGCTCAGTGGGCCGTCAACCGATCCGGATGTGGAGCGACTCTTGGAGGGTGTCGCCTTTCTCAGCGGGCTCTTGAGAGAGAAGCTGGATGACGAGTTTCCGGAGATCATCCACGAGCTCATGCGCCTTATCTGGCCCCATTATCTGCGGCCCATCCCTTCGGCTACCATCGTTGGCTTCAGGCCCAAGCCTGCCTTGAAGAATCCCGCCACCATCCCTGCGGGCACTCACATAGGGTCCGTGCCGGTGGAGGGGACTTCATGTCTGTTCAAGACTTGCTATGATGTGGAAATCCATCCTCTCAGCCTCCTGGAGGCATCCTTCGCCCATAAGCCTGGACAGCCACCTGTCATAAACCTTCTCTTGGAATTGCATGGGCTGAGTCTCTCGGACTGGGAGCCTAGGGGTTTGCGCTTCTGCCTCACTGGAGACTATGCCAGTGCGGCGGATCTTTACTTTCTTTTGCGAAATCATCTGAAAAATTTTACTGTCAGACCCTTGGACGGTGGATCCTCAGCATATTTCACTGCAGATTTTCTAAAACCCGTTGGCTTTTCCTCAGAGGAGGGATTGATTCCCTATCCAGCCCATTCCTTTCCCGGTTATCGAGTTCTTCAGGAATATTTCATCCTGCCTGAAAAATTTCTTTTCTTTGACCTCGCCGGCTGGGACCGATGGCAAGATAGAGGGGAAGGCTCAAGATTTGAGATCATCTTTGAACTCGATGATCTGCCTTTTACTCCTCATCAAATAAGAGCGGAAAATTTCCTCCTTGCTGCCACGCCTGCCATCAACGTCTTTCCCCATGATGCCGATCCTATCCGCCTCGATCATCGCCGGATCCGGTACCTGGTTCGCCCCACGGGTCCCAACTCCTCCCATCACCAGGTGTATTCAGTGGAGAAAGTGGTGGGTTATATCCAAGGAACCGCTCAAGAGAGGGTTTACCTGCCTTTCGAGTTCTTTCACCGTGAGTATCAGGATCATCCAGTGTATCATCTGAACCTCGCCAGATCTGCTGTTGATCAAGGTTACAATGTCTATCTGTCCGTGGCCTATCCGCAGGAGAACGGCCCCCCGGCAGCGGAAACCCTTTCCATCGATCTTCTCTGCACTAATGGGTCCCTGCCCGAGCATCTGCAGGTCGGTGACATCTCTCTCCCCACCGGTAGTTCACCCGAGTATGCCGAATTCAAAAATGTCCGTCCTCCTACTGCCAGTATTGTACCTCCCCTCGGAACTAACCTTCAGTGGCGTTTGCTCGCCCATCTTTCCCTCAACTACCTGTCCCTGGCACAACCTGAAAATTTAAGGGCTCTTCTTGACCTTTATATTTTTCCGGAAAGCAGGGACCGCCCATCAATCCTGGCTAACAGGAAGCGCATTGCGGGAATCGAAGATATTAAAGCCAGAGGCACTGACCGTCTGGTTGAAGGAATTCCCATGAGAGGCCAGGAAATCAGGCTCAAGATGCGGAGGGATCATTTTGCCAGTCAGGGGGATCTTTTCCTCTTAGGCTGTGTTCTTGACTATTTCCTGGGATGCTACGGATCCATTAATACCTATACCCACCTAATTGTCGAGGAAGTTTTGAAGGGAGACCTTTATCAATGGCCGGCCAGGTTAGGGGACCAGCCTCTCATATAATAAGGGACCTGCTAAAGGAGGGGCATAGCTTTTCATTCTTCCAGGTGATACGACTCTTGCGCCTTCTTGACCCTACCCCCTTGGACTCCCGGAGGCAAGAGCCCTTCAGAAGTCAACAGATATCAATAAAGCCAGACCTTTCTCTGGCCTTTCCTGCCGCGGATGTGGCCAAGGTTGAAAACCCCTCCCCTGACAAGTCTGACTTTGAGGTTACAGCCACTTTCCTCGGGCTTTACGGCTCATCTTCTCCTTTACCAACCTTCTATTCCGAGGACCTCATTGATGAGAGCATTGCAGAAGAGTCGGTAACCAGAGATTTCATCGATATCATCAGTTGCCGCCTTTTTTCTCTATTTTTTAGATGTTGGACTAAATACCGTCAATATCTAAAGGTGGCCGAAGAGAACAGCCCCCATGATCTGGAAAGACTCTATTGCCTTGTGGGTCTAGGGGAAAAGAAGCTCCAGGAAGAAGCCCTGGAGCCCTACCGCCTTCTTCGATACATAGGGCTGTTCACCCAGTTTCCCAAATCCGCTCTGGGCCTTCAAACCTTACTTCGAGATGGGCTGGGCGGATTGGATGTCAAGGTCATCTCCTGCCTCAAGAGAAGGGCCAGAATACCACCTGATCAGTGCTCCGTGCTTGGCTCCTCCAACTGCATCCTGGGGGAAAACACCTACCTTGGTCAGGAAATTGAGGATCGCACCGGCAAGTTTCGCATCCAGATCGGGCCTATTGACCTAGAGCAATTTTACTCTCTTTTGCCAGGCAACCAAAATCATCAATGGCTGGCCTTCTTAACCCAATTCTACCTGACAGATTCCCTTGAATATGACCTGGAGCTCATTCTAGCGGAAGGCAAGGTGAGTACCACTTGCCTGGGCGCGGACAAATGGTCGAGGCTCGGCCTGGACACCTGGGTATTTTCAGGTGAGACCATGGGGGAAGTCAAGTCCGTCTTTCATCCACAGAACATCTAGAGGGAGCATAACATGGTTACAGTGGACATAAAGTCTCTTTTGGGTCGTCTCAACCCATATTGCACCCGGTCCCTGGAGGCAGCCGCCGGTCTCTGCGTGTCCCGTACGCACTATGAGGTTACGGTGGAGCATCTTCTCGCCAAAGTCCTCGAAGAACCCCAGTCGGACCTGCCTCTCATCTTTCGCCAGTTCGATCTCGATCCTGGCAGGGTCATAAAGGCAGTTGACCAGACCCTGGAGGAATTCAAAACAGGTAATGCCAGCAAGCCTGTTTTCTCTCCTCTCCTTTTGGAGCTATTTCAGGAAGCCTGGCTGGTTGGCTCGGTGGATCTGGAGGAGAACCGCGTCCGCTCGGGAGCTTTGCTCCTGGCCTTGTTGACCAAGCCAACCCAATTCGCCACTGGCCGTTATGTCGATCTCCTTCGTTCCATCGGCCGAGAATCACTCCTTGCCCAGTTCTGGAACATTGTCAAGTCTTCCATTGAAGAGCCGTCACCTGACCAAGAGCGGCTGAGGGAGGAGGGCCCTCCAGCTGACGCCACTGCCCTGGGCCGGTTCTGTGTTGATTTTACCGAGAAGTCAAGAACTGGAGAAATTGATCCCGTATTCGGCCGGGACCGGGAAATTCGTCAAATGATAGATATCCTGGCACGCAGACGAAAAAACAACCCCATTGTAGTTGGCGAGGCCGGTGTTGGAAAAACCGCTGTGGTGGAGGGATTGGCCCTGAGGGTCGTGGAGGGAGACGTACCGGACATCCTTCGCGACGTCTCGATTTTGGGGTTGGACATGGGCTTGCTCCAGGCCGGTGCCGGGGTCAAGGGTGAGTTTGAAAATCGTCTCAAGTCGGTCATCAATGAAATTAAGGCCTCGCCAAAACCGATCATCCTTTTTATTGACGAAGCTCACACCCTCATTGGCGCTGGCGGCACTGCTGGAGGGAGTGACGCAGCCAATCTTTTAAAGCCAGCCCTGGCGAGAGGAGAGCTTCGGACCGTGGCAGCCACCACTTGGTCTGAATACAAAAAATACTTCGAAAGAGATGCTGCCCTGGCTCGCCGCTTTCAGTTAGTTAAGCTGGACGAGCCCTCTGAGGAAACCGCGGTTTTGATCCTGCGGGGGCTCAAGCAGAAGTACGAGGAGACCCATGGGGTAGTTGTGCGGGACGACGCTATCGAAGCGGCTGCGGAGCTGTCCAGCCGGTATATCTCAGGACGACAGTTGCCGGACAAAGCCGTTGATCTGCTCGATACCAGTGCTGCCAGGGTGAAAATTCTTCTTTCAGCCAAGCCAGACATTATAGAGGATAGGGAGCGAAAGGTTCAGGCCCTGGAGCGGGAAAAATTCGCTTTGGAGCGAGATCAGTTGCACGGACTTGCCATCGATGAGGATCGTTTTCAAGAAATTGAGGCTGATCTGGAGAAATTGAATCAAGAGGTTAGTGCGCTCAAAGAGCGCTGGCTCAAGGAACAGGAACTTGCCACCAAGCTTATCGGGCTGAGAAAAGAACTTTACGAAGCCAAAATTCAAGAGGCCCCAGGTGAAAATGCAGATGAGCTGAAAGGTCAGATCGATGAGATTTCTCAGGCACTCGAGACCCTGCAGGGAGATGTACCCCTGGTTCGCATCGAGGTCGATCCGGACATAGTGGCCAAGGTGGTCTCAGACTGGACTGGTATCCCCCTTGGCAAAGTGATGCGAGACGAGGCCAAAAACATTATAAACCTGGAAGTAAATCTCAAGCAAAGGATCAAGGGGCAAGACGAGGCCCTGGAAGGTATCAGCCAGGTAATCAAGGCTGCTAAGTCGGGACTGAAGGACCCA
>JASFKF010000143.1:0-5482 GCA_050118775.1 Syntrophobacterales bacterium | reverse complement strand
ATAGGTCGCACTATTGGTGCAGTAAACACCGTTCTCTCCCGAGAGGGCAGTTTGTATGGGAGCAATACGGACTGGCTGGGGGTTGTTAAGGCTTTGGAGCAGATGACCCAGCTTGGGGGTAAGTGCAGTTTGATTCTGGGAGCCGGCGGTGCGGCTCGATCTGCTGTCTATGGGCTGCGAAGTAAGGACAGCCAAGTTTTTCTTATGAACCGTAATGAAGCACGTGGACAGAAGCTTGCAGCTGAAATGAACTGCACTTTTGTGCCATGGCAAGCCTGGAATCAGTTGAGAGCGGATGTTGTGGTGAATGCTACCACCGTGGGCATGTCGGCCACACTGGACCAGAGTTTGGTTCCAGCTCGCTGGCTGCAAAGCGGAATGGTGGTTTTGGACATGGTATATCGCCCACTTAAAACAAGACTTCTCAAAGATGCTGAGAGGGCTGGATGCGGCTGCCTTTCCGGACTTGAGATGCTTCTTTATCAAGGTGTTGCCCAGTTTGAACTCTGGACTGGCCAGGCAGCGCCTGTTGACGTCATGCGGAGAGCGCTCGAGGAGGCAGCTGGAAACGAAAATCTATAGTTTACACCCTTGGAGTCAAGCCCGGGCAATGGGGTGTTAAGAGCCGCAATGAAGCAGATAAAGACCATTGATAATCTCGATGCATCTGTGAATATCCCAGGTTCCAAAAGCGTTACCCATCGCTACCTAATTATGGCTGCCCTGGCCGAGGGGAAGAGTTGGCTGGGCAACGGACTTTGGTGCGATGACACCCGCTACACCGCAACAGCTCTCGAAAGGTTCGGAGCTCAGATCAGACCTTCACCCAAAGCAATAGAGGTGATTGGGACGGGCGGCGATCTGAACTCACCGTCAGAACCCATCTATCTGGAAAACGCAGGCACCTCTATGAGATTACTAACTGCGTTTGCCTGCTTAGGCCGGGGATCATCTGTACTTGTAGGAAATGAGCGACTGCACACGCGCCCCATGGAAGAACTGCTGGTTGCCTTGCAGCCACTGGGTGGAGTGGTTGAAAGCTTGCAAGAAAGGGGCTATCCTCCTGTGCGCATCCACGGCAGTGGTCTCAAAGGTGGCCGTACCATAGTTAATGCCAGCCGATCCAGTCAATTCGTCTCTGCCATTCTTTTGGCGGCACCCTATGCTTCTCAGCCCGTTGAGATTACTGTCCAGGGACTGGTGTCCAAGCCGTATGTAGATGTGACCTTGGATGGGATGTCCAGATTTGGCGCTAGGGGACGCTGGCTGGATGAGGAAAATCTTCGGGTGGAGGCTCCCGGACGTTATTTGGCGGGAAATTACGATGTGGAGGGTGACTGCTCATCGGCCTCATACTTTTGGGCAGCCGCCGCCATCACCGGGGGAAGAGTATCAACTGAAAACATCCTCCATGAGAGCCGTCAAGGGGATTTGGCCTTTCTGGACATACTATGCCAGATGGGATGTCGGGCTGAGTGGCATGAAAACGGGGTGACGCTATATGGTGGTGAACTTCGATCCATTGAGGTGGATATGAAGGATATGCCTGACATGGTGCCAAGCCTGGCTGTCGCGGCTGCCTTTGCCCAAGGAAAAACGGTTATCACCAACGTTGGCCACCTCCGGATAAAAGAAAGCGACCGACTCCGAGCAATTGCAGAAGGACTTGAGAGAATGAATGTCCAGGTGGAGGAGAAGGCAGACTGCCTCACCATCAGAGGTGGAAATCCCCAAGGAGCCTTGATTGATTCCCACAATGATCACCGAATTGCCATGAGTTTCGCCGTTGCTGGGCTAGTGGCTAAGGGAGTCCGTATAGTTGATGAGATGTGTGTAAACAAGTCTTTTCCCCAATTCTGGGAGACTTTTGAGCAACTTTATGGATAAGAAGCTGACAGCTGGCTAGGAGCATGGAGCATGGTGTAACATCGTTTATTTTGATTTACTCCATGCCCTATGCTCTATGCTCCATTCACCTATGACAGCGAAGCCAAAGGACCTGATAAGAAACAACTTGTGACACATGACAAATAATAAGGACATACACATTGGCATAATTGGTGGCCATGGTAAGATGGGCCGTTGGTTTCATCGATATTTTGAAGAGTTAGGGTATAGAGTGTCAGTGGCTGATCTTGATACTAACATAATGGCAGAGGACCTGGCGAAAGGGTGTGATGTGTTGCTTGTGGCGGTTCCCTTGCAGCACACGGTAGAGGTAGTAAGAAATGTCGGCCATCTGGTGAGGAATGATGCTCTACTCATGGATATTGCCTCACTCAAGAGCGAGGTGCTCAGAACAATGCTCGAGGTCTCCTCTTCTTCGGTGATAGGGACTCACCCGCTATTTGGACCTGGTGAGCCTAACATCACTGGACAGACCGTGGTGCTTTGTCCCGGTCGAGGGCCTAAGTGGCAAGAGTGGCTCAACGGAGTTTTGTTGGAAAGCGGCGCCCAAGTAGAGGTGGTTGAACCAGAAGTACATGACTTTTATATGGCAGTAGTACAGGGTCTTACTCATTTCAGTACTCTGGTTTTAGGACTCACCATAGATTCATTGGGCATGGATCTCCAAAGCCTTAAAAGATTTGCCACTCCCGCGTTTCACAGGAGACTGATGGAGATTAGTCATCTCCTTGACCAGGATGCAGATCTCTATGCGGCCATGCCAATGCTCAATTCAACTTACGGAGTATTTTTTCGAGAGTTTGAGAGGATAATCTTTGAGCTCAAAAGAGTAATTGCCAAAAAAGACGTTGAGGAGTTCATGCGTCTCTTTGATGAAGCCCGAGACCACTTCTGCTCATCTTGACATTATACTGATGGTGTCAGTTTACCTTGCGGTGCAGTTTCAGTCATGCTATAAGAATTATATTAGGCCCCTTAATCTACATTTTAATCAAGTCCGGGCGCACCCCCTTGTGTTATTTGACATTCGGGCTAAATGAGAACGTTGGCTTGCCCTTTGTTTGTGTAAGGCTTAAAATTAATGGGAAGGGAGGATTGAGAGTAGCCTTAGCTTTTGATGATCTGGCTCACCTTCTCGCTAGAGAGCACTCCTAGGCAATGGCAGAAGTTATCCAACTGGATTCCTTTAAACGCAAACAGGCTGCATTAAGGGGGTTTAGGTCCTGGTCGAGACGCTTCAAAGAAAAATTGGACGAGCAAACCAGCCTGTCCGATTTGTCGAACCAGGCCTTACTCTTTCTAATCTCTCCAGGCGACCAAAACATTTTTGCCCTATATGAGCTGGTCATGGGGGTAAAGGACCTAGGGACCACCTCTGATTTTTTCCAACTAGAGAAGGCGAAGAAGATGGAAGTCATCGATATCTCGATCTACTTACTGGATCAGCTTCGCTTCGAATGTATGAGAAGACTCAACTGGTTGGAAAGTAGTGCCAGGAATGAGGTGCCGATTGTTGAGCTAATCGAGCAGTATCCTCTGCTGAAGGAACAAGGGACGAATCTAGTTCCACCCCTTAGCGAGTCGCACCCAAAATATCAGATATTTGAGAGACTTTCTGAGCTCGAAAAAGAGACTTTTATACGCAAACAGATACCTGAAGCTATCGAGACGTTCGGCAAGAGTTTGCAGGACTAAGCATCTCATGCACTTTGTTTGGGCCCATCAGTTTTAGCTGGGATTTCGACTCAAAATCTGTTAATAAAAAAACTGCCGCTCATTTGGGGGAGACCTCGATGCATTCGGAGAACAGTAAGAATCGGAAGCTAAAGTTTATGGAACTGATGCAGCGGTGTCTGCCTTTCAAATGGCAAAAATACTGGAACTGTGGCACTAGGGAATTCGATCTTTTGATGATTCTCCAGGATATAGACAATCTTAAATTGAGTGTCCAAGATCGACTGCTGCTCACCCTCCTGGCTCGCATATGGACCGGAAAGGAATACTACTTGGGAGATATACAAGAGGCAGTCCACCTTTTGGATGAAGAGCAGCGTGAAATCCTTGCAGATTGGATGGGGGGACATGAGCTCTGCGAATTAGAATTCTCCCATGCCTCTGCTTGCCCGTGCTGTGCAGGGCAGCTCACTCACAGCTAGTTATTCATCAAAAATTATCCTGCCGTAATTTCCAGCATACACCATCCACTATCTTTTTCTTGCAACTTCCTGATTTGATTATGTATAATTTTGCGCAATTTCCTAACTGCTGTCCATGGGGAGACTGACTAAAGGAGAAATTCTTTTGCGTGTCATGACCTTCAACCTCCGTTTTGAAAATGATTTTGATGGTGATAACCATTGGCTTAATCGTCGGGATTTTCTAGTAAAGACGATTAAGAAACATCGTCCTCATCTGCTGGGAACGCAGGAGGGCAAACCCTTGATGCTCGAATTCTTGAGCGATAGTTTGGCAGGATATCAACTATCAGCTGATTCACGCATCTGGGAAGATCACTGTCAATATCCTACTTTGTACTATCTCGCGGATTATTTTGCCTCGGTGGAACATAGTGAATTTTGGCTGTCAGAAACGCCGGAGGTACACATGAGTAAGAGCTGGGATTCCGCCTTTCCCCGGATGATTAGTCATAGTCTACTGGAAATGAAAGACAATGGTAGGCAAATTTGGGTTTCAGTAACACACCTCGATCACATCTCGGAGCAAGCCCGCATTGAAGGGGCAAAGATGATTCGTGCCTGGGCGGTTGAGAGAAGGGAGCCCATATTATTGTTAGGTGATTTCAATGACTTCCCTGGCTCAAAGGTGCACCAAACCTTGAGCAAGCCTTTTGGGCCATTCAACGACAGTTGGCAGATGATGGGCAAAGCTGAAGATCAGCACAGTTATACTCAGCATGGTTTTACAGGTGTTGCGACTAAGGGTAGAATAGACTGGATCTTGGTCACCTCCGAGTTCAGAATTCTAGACGTTTCGGTAGTGCGAGATCATCAAGCAGGTCGCTATCCATCGGATCATTTTCCATTATTGGTTGATTTGCAGTTGGAATAAAAAGGTAACAACTATTTTCACTACTTCGAGTTACTGGCGGACTCGGAGGTATTCGAAACAGTGAGGGAAGAGTTTGTCGAACCTTTAAGTGAAACCAGCGGTTATTAAAGAAATCTTCCTCAGAGAATAAACTTATATGTAATTAGGTCTTCAGACATCGAGCTTGAGGGCTGGGATCTTCGGCTACGATTGGTTCTTGTGAGCTCTGACTTATGAAAGACACCGTTCGAGTTGCCCTTATTCAGGGAAAACCATACGCAGAACTGGACAATCCTCGCAATGTAGGCCATGCGATGAGACTCTTGGAGCAGTGCAGAGGCAAGGATCTGGATGTAGCCTGTCTGCCCGAATATTTTCCCTGGACCGGAGAAGAAGCTTTAGCCGACGCTGCGAGGGAACTTAGGTGTTACATTGTCGCCGGAATGGTGGAAGAACTTGGTGACCAAAGGTTTAGCACGGCTACACTGTTCGACAGAAAGGGTTTGATTGTGGGACGCCAGCGTAA
>JASFKF010000142.1:0-5486 GCA_050118775.1 Syntrophobacterales bacterium | reverse complement strand
GAAAGTGAAAGGACAGTTCTCGGGTGACATGAGGGTTGACGAACTCTTCGACGGGGATGGAGATTGTCAGTCCCACGTTCAGTCCTTTTGCCTCAGAGGCGCCGCGGTTGGCCGCTTCCATAATGCCTGGCCCGCCTCCGGTGCAGACCACGAAGCGGCGTTCCTCTTCGCTCAAGCTCTTGGACCACCGCGTAAGTCGTCGAGCGAGCTCTCGAGAGGCCTCGTAATAAACCGACATCTCCACTCCCACCCTGGCGGCCTCGATGTCGCCCTCCCCCTCCTCGGCTGCCACCAGAGCCTCATGGGCCTCTTCGTTGGAGACGATGCGGGCCGACCCCATGAACACGATAGTATCGTTGACCTTATAGTGGCCAAGGCGGCTCTCAGGCTCCAGGTACTCGGAGAGTATTCGCAGGGCCCTGGCGTCCTTGCTGTTTAGAAACTTCTCGCTGAGGTATGCCTTGACTTGATGTCGGTTCTTTTTGTCCATAGAATTGGGTCCTTCTTTCAATTTAGGGTCGGATCAAGATATCCAATTGATAGCTTTGAAAGGTGACTGTCAGCTTCCTACCGCCATGAAGGTGATATTCACTTTCCCTTCGGCGGTAAACTCCTGAATGGCTACAGATATCATCCCGTTCTTCTGTGGGATAGAGATTGCAGTTTGACGCCCCAGGTCAGATGCATGGGATATAAGCTCTGTGTCGTAATTATTCAGGGCATCGGTATAGAAGGCCACGACCTCATCGAATGAATCGGTAGTAGTAAACTGCACAAGACTTCCACTCACAATGCCACCGGGGCTGGATTGCTCCATGGACTCACCCTCGGTTGCGTAGGGGTAACGAGGTATATCCTGCAGGGATGGCCCATCGCCGCTGGAGCTTCCGCAGCCCGCGGAAATGCTTATCAGGAGGGACACTGCGATCACCATTGCCAGGGTTCCCTGTATCCTCATGTTCATGATCTATCTCCTTTTTGCCAGTGTGCTCGCATAACCTCTGATTAAACGGCCCATGATCCCCTTTGATAATGCCCAATAACGCTCTGCCCTGGTGCTGCAAAATAAGGGCCAAGGGCGTGTTCCTTGGGGGGCTTATAATATCTCCTCTCACCTACTTGCTTCCTCCTTCCTTCCCATATGAAGCTTCAGCCGGAGGATCTCGCTGGGACGCCATAACCGCATGCGCGGCCCCCAAGTGCCCGTACCGCGACAGACGATTACCATCATGCCCTCCACCTCATATCTCCCCTCAAGGAGGGGATAGACCCTCTTAACCAGATAGTCGAAAGGCCAAATTTGCCCTCCGTGGGTGTGGCCAGAAAGCATCAACCCTACACCGGCTTGCGCTGCTTTTTCGGTCTGCCACGGTGTGTGGGAAAGAAGAATGGTTGCACCCGGAGGTCGACCTGCAAGTGCTTTCGGTATTGGATTGCCGTTCTGACCAGAGCGGCGGATGGCTGTAAGGTCGTCTATGCCGGCCATGATCAGGCCGGGCCGAACTTCGACCCAGCGGTTGCGTAGTAACTGAAAGCCGGCATCCTCGATCAGAAAAGTACTCCCATTGCTACGATGGTGGAACTCGTGGTTACCAGGAACAACCCAGACCCCGAGAGGTGCAGAAAGGCGGCGCAAGACCGGGAGCAATTCGCCTTGGGGCTTGCCATGACCTTCGAAGAGATCTCCGAGCAGGACGACGATATCAGGTTTTTGCGCCTTTACCTGGGCGACACGCCCTTCCAGCCACCGCTCGCCGAGCAAATTGCCAAGGTGCAGGTCGGACATGGCTACGAGCACCGTGCCATCCATCTCATCGGCAAGACCGGGTAAATGCACCTCATAGTTTTCCACCACCGGCGGCCGCAACCCCTGGAAAAGTGCAACTGCCGAAAGCACCGCGCCTGCAACCAACGCTATGGTTCTTAAAGAAGGCGCTAGCCTGGGCGCGAAAAAGCCGAATCCGGTAACCAAGTCCGTGGCAAGAAGGGAGACAAAAAGAAGGAATAGCATGGCCATCCAGTTCATGCCCAGCAACTCCAGATGCTTAGCCAGGGGCCCTGTGCCGTGGTGACCGTAGACGCGGCCCAGGACGAAGGTTGCCCAGAGAAGCAGGCCTGCCCCCATGAGAACCTTTCTGGAAAGGTGCCGTTTAACAACAGGCACCGAGGCTACACGCCAGAACACGTAAATGTGCATCAAAGTGATGGCGAAAATAAGAACGAATCCGAACACTGGCCCTCCACCATAGGAACTTTCATTTTGCCATCAACGCCGGCACCTATGCATATTACGACGATGATATGGACAGCCACAAAAAGAATTTCAAACCAAATTGTTCCGAAAGCTAACCGCTTTATAATTCCTCAATTCCAAATCCGCAATCCGAAATCCGCATCCTACAATCCGACCTCTGTCTTCTGTCATCTGTCCTCTGTCGTCCGTCCTCTGCCTCTGTCCTCTGTCCTCCATCCTCTAATCTCCGTCTCGCCGTAATCAGTTTGGCCAGTTATGCCGTTTTAGCCGGTTTAGCCAGGTTTGCCCTTCTCCAATCCGAAATCCGCAATCCGAAATCCGAAATCCGAAATCCGCAATCACATCCCCATGCCCTTCCCTCACCATTCCCTACCAAGATCATGGTTTTTTTACCTTGACAGAGGGCGCCTTGTTTGTGTTAAGGTGCAAGTACTGCGCTGTTTAGATTTTCTATCCTTGAAGTTTATCTCTTGCCTCAACCTTGCCCCCATCTGTCTAGCCCATCTTCATAGCCATAGATGCGTTAACCCAGAGAAAACTTTTGGAAGCCCAACATTAGTAGGCCCTGGACTTGGGCAAGGAGGGATCCATCCATGAGCGTGAAGAAAATTGTAATCATCGATGATGATCCGGAAATTTGTGATGCCTTGAGTGAAATTCTTTCTCAGTACGGCTATCAGGTTTTTACTGCCCTCGATACTCACAACGGCCACCAACTCTTTGTTAACACTCGACCGGATCTACTCATCCTCGACATCATGATGGAAACAATGGATGAGGGATTAAACTTTGCCACAGAGATCAAAAAGAACGATGGAATTTGCGGAGTGCCCATACTCATCGTTTCTGCCAGGCCGCCGGTGGAAAAGGGGTATAGCCGAACGCTGGATGAGGATCTGGACTGGATTCATGCAGACATCTTCATGGAAAAGCCCATCGAGCCAAAAGAACTTATCCATAATGTGAAGCTTCTCGTTAAAGACTAGTATCGCTTGATCGGTCTGCCCTCCGCCATTGTAAAAGAGTATGGTCTGGATGAAAAACTGTTTCGCTCAGATCTAGCTTCTGTTCCTATCTAATGGCAGCAATACATCTGTATCTAATGTGACAAGATAAAGCTGCCCCCTTCAGGGGGGGCACCTGCCGTAGCAGGAAAGGTTTATCTCTCTTTATTAATAATCAGAAACATCATATAGCAAAATATTGTGTCAGAGTAGATACCAGCCAGAGTTTGGATTAAGGGATGTAATATTCACTTTCGCTGTAACCGATTCCAAGCTTAAATTTCTCATCCTAATCCACATTTTGCTTCAGCAAGCAATGGCGAAACCCACGGTATGAGAAACTAAGCTATGTTGAGCCATTTCAGACATCATAAACAATGCATTTGCGGCTCTTCCTTTTCAGTCTAGCCTTCAGGCAAATTTATTGTTGAAATAACAATACATGTGCTAGAGTACTCGCCATCTTTATTGCTGAAATGACCAGTTAAACACTTTTTAGGAGGAGGAAGAGGATGTTAAAGGTCAAACCTGTCGGGATCGCAGCTATACTCTTTGCCACCATGTGGTTTTTGAGTGCCAGTGCAGGCAGCCAGGCAAAGACGGGAGAAGTATTCGAAATGGTGAATCCAGCAGATGAAGTAAACCGTTTCGACAGCGAGTTAAGCAACGCACAAAAGAGCCAAGTCAATGTCTTGGCGCCGATCTCTTTCGCCAAGGCTGAGAAATACCTCAATGATGCCAAGGAAGCATTGGTGGGTGGAGATGAACTTTCAGAAATTCTTGAAGAGATCGCCTCAGGACGTGCCCAGCTTCAACGTGCTGAGGAGATGGCGCAAGTGGCGAGGACAACGCTGCCCAGCGTTATCAAAGCTCGTGAACTGGCCCGTGCTGCAGGCGCTACCAGTTTAGGTGAGGATTATGTTAAGGCAGAGAAACAGTTTCTCAAACTTACTAAAGCGATAGAGAAAAACGACCTCAAGTATGCCCAAAATAATAGGGATAAGGTTGCCACTGCCTTTGACCAACTTGAGGTGCGAGCTATAAAAGAGCAGAAACTCGGCGAAGCTCGTAAGTTAATCGACCAGGCAGAGAAGGAAGGCGTAAAGAAACTGGCCCCGCAGAGTTTGGAAATTGCTGAGCAGAGTTTGAAAGATGCAGATGCATTTATTTCAGAGCATCGCTATGAAAGAGAAAAGATACAGCAGAAATCCAGTGAAGCACTTTTCCAAGCCGAGCGTCTTCTTGAAGTGACAAGGCAAAGTAAAAAGGTCAAAGAAATGAAGCCCGAGGAGATCAGCCTACTGGTGGAGGGAATCTTGACCCAAACAACGAGCACTCTTTCTGCCCCTGACATGAGGAACGAATCGTTTGATACTCAACGTGAAAATATTCTCGGCTCAATTAGCACGCTCCAGGAGGATAAACAATTTCTCGCAAGCCAGGTCAAAGCCCATATGGAGGAGATTGAGTCCTTGAAACAGCAAATTGCGCTGTTGGAGGGAAAGACTAAGGAGGAACAAGCAGCCATAGAACGCTTGGAGACAGAAAAGCGGTTCAATGAACTTTTCAATGAGGTCGCAGGGTACTTCGATCCGGACGAAGCAGAAGTTTACAAAGAGGGCGACAGGTTATTAATTCGTTTGAAAGCAATACAATTCCCTGTGGGTAAGGCCATTATCATGCCGGATAATTACGAATTACTAAGCAAGGTTCAGAGAGCGATTAGAACCTTCGGTGAACCAGATGTATTAATTGAGGGGCACACGGACACTACAGAATCAGAAGAGGTCAGTGAATTCTTGTCGGAGGAACGGGCTGAATCGGTTCGTAAGTACTTAGTGGCGAATAGAACCCTACCAGAAGAAAAAATCGTGGCTGTCGGTTACGGCTCGAAGCGACCTTTAGCGTCCAATGAGACTGAAGAGGGGCGCGCTATAAACAGACGAATCGATATAGTTATCTCCCCTATACTGCAGGCCGGATAATCGACCTGTCACAACAAGAGACAGGGACAGGACACTATTACTATTCCAAGAATAGTCAAGCAAGGCTCTCCTGTCAGGAGAGCCTTATTTTTTCATTTTTAGATCAGACTATCTCCTTAGGCTTTTATCTTTTGAAAACTTGATGTTTGAGGTTGCCCAGAGCTCAGTTAGAAGTGACCGACGGCTCACCCTGTGACCATCCTAGGCTGCTTCTTCTTTAGCCTCTAAGGTGGAGTCACTTTC
>JASFKF010000141.1:0-5486 GCA_050118775.1 Syntrophobacterales bacterium | reverse complement strand
TATTTGGAAAGTATAAAAAAGACTGAAAAAGTTTTGCGCAAGGTTATAGCCCCACCAAACGTAAGACCTAAAGGCAAGAATTGGCCCGACATTGAGGTGCAGATCAAGGTGAGGTCCAGGTGATCATCTCGTCTTCTCCTCTAATGTCTGGATTTGCCCGCCAACCGACCCTCTTAGGTTAACAGCACCGCAATAATCCCGGTGAGAAAGATGCCATCAAAGGTCCCAGCTCCGCCAATTGAGGCCACGGGCGCCCCCAGTCCGGTTATCTTTTTCAAATTCATCAGGTCCGCGCCGATGAGTGTCCCTAGGGTCCCAGAAATGTAAGCCACAGGCGGAGCCTTTGCCGGCGAGATTATAAGAGCAATCAGAGCAGCCAGAAGAGGTGGAACCAGCACTGGCACACCTATACCCAGCCCTCTGATGGGTCTAGCCAATTTGAAAACAGCAAAACTCATAAAGCCCGTTGCCAGGAGGGCCCGAAAAGGAACCTGACACTTGAGCAAAATGTAGAGGGATATGAGGACTGGAATCACCGCTCCGCCAACGTTTACCGCCAGAGTCGTGGTGCATGGTTGTCGAGGCGAGGGGAGCCGGTAACGCATGCCATAGAAGGGAATAACCTTCTCATCACAAAGCTCATCTTCTTTAAGCCTTTTTATGGGGATATTGATCGCGCTGCCAACCAGGGTGAGGAAAAACAGGGTGAGCATATATTGCGGGCTAATGCCTATTTTGCTGAAGGCCAGGGTAAGGGCTCCGATCTGGACGAAGAAGAAGAGAACGAAAAATAAAACAAGAAAAAGGAAAAAAATGAGTGCGGTGAAGGGATTAAAAAACATGGCCCACTCCTGGCTAACTAGTGTCCATCCGGAAACCTTGTTCGCGGATGTCATTCTGAGGAGTCCCGCAAATTACGGGACGACGAAGAATCTGGTGGCTAAAGGGATCAGCAGAGATTCTTCGCTGAGTTTATCCTGAGCCTACCGAAGGGCTCAGAATGACACTGGGTAGTTTCCGGATGTGCCCTAAGTAAGGAGCAGCAAAAGCAAATAGGTCAGTGCTCCTGCAGAGATTGGTGTCAGAAGCCATCCCACCGTTATCCTGGCCAGCATTTTGTGACTCACCGTTCGCACATCTCCAACAAGTCCCACCCCAACTACGGCCCCCACTATTGCCTGGGAGGAGGACACAGGCACTCCGATCTGAGTAAAGATATGAAGGGTTAGTGCCTCGGCGATAACGGCAATTACACCGGAAAAAGGATCCAAGGGGGCGATACCCTTGCCAACGGTCATCATCACCTTCTTGCTGTAGGTAAGTACACCACTGGCAATGCTGAGACCTCCAATTAGGGAGGCCAGGTTGACAGACAAAATCCCCGCTCCAACATAGACTCCGGTGACGTTGGCTACGTTATTGCCTCCTAACGAATAAGCCCCATAGCTTCCTGCAACCACGATTCCAATAGTGTAAATTAAATTTCGCTGCCTAATGCTGGTAACCGTTTTATCCAACAGATAGCCCAGCACTTTGTGAAGAGAAAAGGCAATTATCATTCCACCTACGGGGGTAAAAACCCAGCATAAAACGATCTTATACAACTTGGAAAATTCTGCGGTACCTGAAAGAATCCCTGCTCCAACAATAGCACCAACAATTGCTTGTGAGGTCGAGGCAGGAAGGGCTAGGAAGGTGAGAAACCCCATGGTGATGGCAGTTGCCAGGGCGCATGAAAAAGCGTCCAGGGGCTGAAGGCGGGAAATCTCTCCGAGAGTCTTAATACATTTTGGTCCCTCTAGCAAAGAACCGAGGAGAACAAATGCGGCCGTGAGCAGAATAGCAGTGCGGTATTTTACCGTGCCGGTAGTAACCCCTGTCCCGAAGACATTGGCTGAGTCATTCGCTCCAAGACTCCAACCCAGAACTACGCCGCTGAGAATCTTCCACATTATCTGTACCGTTTAATTCTGCCGCGAGCCTTAAGGGAGAGGTGCGCTCTGAATAAACTGCAAGGGACATCCATACTTGTAGGGCTGTCACCGGGTTAAGATTTCATGCTCACACTGATAATTTGCAGGTGATCACCGGCATCTTCCATGGTGTTACTTATGGCGGTCAGACCTGAGACAAAATCGGCCAGTATTTTGCCTTGCCAGAAGTCATCAACTGGTATTTGTTGAACATCTTTAAAAATACCGAATTTAATATCGTCGATCTTTTTCTCATAAATCCTAATCGCTAGAGCCTTTTCTCGCAGATCCTCTCCATTCAGCATGGCGTCGAAGCTGATCAAAAGCATCTCACACATCCTGGCGTTCAGGAAGGCTACCCTCACACACTCGTCTCTAATGAGCTCCGGGAGTTTCACCTCAAGGTAGTTGAAGGCAGTCTCCTGCAGGGAATCGAAGATCCTGTCGACTATTTCAGCAAATCTGCACAGATCGGGACGGAGATATGGTAGAAAAGCGCCCGCGTAAATATTGGCGACAATCTCTCGCCTGATAGAATCACCTTCCCGCTCGGATTCGACAACTTCACTGACAAGATTCTTGTCATTTCCTTCCATAGCCCTATGAAAGGAATCACAGGCATTGCAAAGAAGCTCGAGGTGTTTCTTGATATTCTCTATCACCCGTTCTTCCTTCTTGCCGTAGTCAAATATCTTTTTAAGGAACATTTTCCCCTCTCGCTCTCATGATCAAGGACGCGGTCATGATATCCAACAAGGATGCCACCCCAACAATTTTTTCACCTTCGCAGACAAAAAGCCTGGCAATGTGCGATTTTTCCATCAATGCTGCAGCTTCAGTTAAGGTAACCTCGCGATCTACACATACTATTGGCCTGGCTGCTATAGATGATACCTTAATATCAGTTGGGTTTATCCCTTTTGCTAACACTTTGAACACTACATCTCGTGCTGTTATAACACCGTGATCGCTGTCTTTTCCCTTAAACTTAACAATTAATGATCTAATCCTTCTGTCAACCATTTTTTCTATGGCATCGTATACTGAATTGTCACCATCAATTGAGGCAATTCTTGTCGTCATGAATTCATCGATTTTCATACCTAACCTCCAAACCCAAATTTTATAGAACAGCCAGGCGAAATATTACCACACTTTTCTCCGTACCGAGACCACAATTAGGGGGACGTTCTTGTTTTTTTGCGTTTCTTCTTTTTTTGACTATGCTATATTCACCACATGCCACGAAAAGCCCGTATAGATGCCCCCGGCGCTCTTCACCACATCATGTGCCGGGGGATTGAGCGTCGCGAGATATTCCGCGATGACACGGATCGTAATAGCTTCATTGAGCGGTTTGGCCAGTTGGTCTCAGAGACCAAAACGGTTTGCTATGGCTGGGCCCTACTCCCCAACCATTTCCATCTGCTGTTGAAAACCGGCAATGTGCCCATCGCAACGGTGATGCGCAGGTTGCTTACCGGATATGCCGTGACCTTCAACAGTCGTCACCGCAGAACTGGTCATCTATTTCAAAACCGTTATAAGTCCATCTTATGTCAGGAAGATCCCTATCTTTTGGAACTAGTGCGCTATATTCACCTAAATCCTTTGCGCACCGGTTTGCTTGGCTCAATGAAAGAACTAAATAGTTATAAGTACTGCGGTCACAGCTTTTTGCTGGGCAAAAGAAAAAATAATTGGCAAGATACTAATACGGTCTTGCAATTCTTTGGCAAAAGAAAATCGTCGGCCCGCAAGAACTATCTTGCATTCGTCGAACAAGGTCTTGCCATGGGCAGACGGTCCGATCTGACCGGGGGAGGTTTGATCCGCAGTGCAGGTGGCTGGAAAGAACTGAAAGCTTTTCGCAGCCTTGGGATACACATCAAGGGTGATGAGCGTATTTTGGGTGACAGCGATTTTGTTGAGTCCATCCTTGAAGAGCAAAACGAACGGTTAGAACAACGCTATCGCCTGCAAATGCAGGGATACCATGTTGATAAAGTCTTAGAGCTAGTTGCTAAGTTATTTGAGCTGAAACCTGAGGAGGTCTTGAGTTCCAGCAAACAACCCCAACGGGTTCAGGCCAGAAGCTTACTGTGCTACTGGGCAGTCAAAGAATTGGAATTGGGCGGAGTGGATATCGCCAGAAGGCTGAAAATTAGCCAATCAGCTGTCAGTCGAGCGGTGGCGCGAGGAGAGAGGATCGCTGCCGACATGGGCGTGAAGCTGATAGAAGACTAGAAACGCAAAAAAACAAGAACGTCCCCTTTTTTGAGGTGTTAGATGAAAGTCCTCATTTGCGGAGCTGGCAGGGTTGCAAGGCACTTGCTCTCTAGACTCGGGGAGAGATGGCACGTTACCCTGATCGATAAATCCGAGGACAAACTCCAGGACGTAATTGCCAAGTTTCAAAACGTGCAAAAGGCAATCGCAGCAGATGGCTCGAGTCCAGTTACCCTCGATGATGCCGGCGTGGCCGATTTTGACTACGTCCTAGCCCTTACTGAGAATGACAAGGTCAACCTAGCCATCTGCGATTATGCCGGCTCTCAGGGGGTCAGCCACCTTCTTGCCCTGGTAAACGAGGAGGAAAACAAGGAGAGATTCCAGAAAATTGGAGCTCGCCCCGTTCTTGGCAGTACCCTGTTGGCCAAGTCCATACATCATTACCTGCAAGACCCACGGATCAACTTGATGTCCCTCACCCTGGGACAGGCCGAGATTATGGAACTGGATGTGGCAGACCACTTTCAGGTTGTTGGCAAGGGGGCCGCATCTCTGACAGATGAAGACTGGAGGTTGGTGGCCATTTTGCGGCAAAACTTGATGTTCTTCCCCAATCCCGAGACGGTAATTGAGGTGGGTGATCGTTTGGTGGTAGTGGGACGGCCCGACTCCTTTAAAGCACTTTGTACCCATCTGGAGTGCGGCATACCCCACTTCCCCCTCGGTTACGGCCCAGATCTTCTTTTAGCCCTTCTTCCAGGGAGCAATCATGAAGAGCTGATTAAAGAGACCATGCATCTTGCCCAGAATACCAAGGTAAAATCCTTAACCGTTCTGTCTTCAAAAGAAGAAGGTGACATCCAGCAAGCTCTCGGTACCTGGAAGCAGACCACGGACATCAAGGTAGTGACTGTAAAGGGCGAGGTTGAGGACTCCCTGGAGGAGACAGGAAGGCAAGAAAATTATGGAGTAATGGTGGTCCCCCCTTTTGAGGCTTCTTTTTTAGTATCTCTGGCAAAGCCAACCCTCATATCTCTGGCTCATTCCATATCCTGCCCCTTGCTTGTGGCCCGGCAAAGCCATCCCTATGAGCGGATTCTGGTGCCCTTCAACGCAACCAGCAAGGCCGAACTCGCCTTGGGGTGGGCGGTGGATCTGGCTCACCAGTTTGGGGCTGAGATTGCCGTGGCCGTAGTGGAAGAGCCTGAGTTTATCAGGGGTTTAGAGGAAGAGGAATGGACCGAGTCCATCTCTAAGCGGGTTCGAGAACTGGCCCACATT
>JASFKF010000140.1:0-5498 GCA_050118775.1 Syntrophobacterales bacterium | reverse complement strand
TTTTTACCACCAAATTACCGGGTGAGGGTACCGGTTTGGGATTGTCTGTGGTCTACGGCGTGATTCAACGGCACGGGGGAACCATAGAGGTGGAAAGCCCTCAGGAGGGCGGTGCCGTTTTCGTGATCAAACTCCCATTGGAAGCCCCGGAAAAGGTTCCTGATACTATCGGCAGTTAAGGCCACTGAAAGGTTTTGCCTCAAAAGTGACAACTCAGCTTTCCTTATCTCCGCAATCGGATTAAAGGAATAGTGGAGTAAAGGTGAACCCCAGTTGCAAATAAGGATCCATCTTCTCGCAGAGGAAAAGACGCTTTTATGGCTACTGATTACACTGTTTTAGTGGCAGACGACGAAAAAGTGGTCAGAGAGGGCTGCAGCCGCATTCTCACTCCAGAGGGATACACTGTAGTTACGGCAGCCAATGGCCGGGAAGCTCTGGACAAATTGGCTTCTCAGCCGGTCAACGTCATCCTCTGTGATCTGAAGATGCCGGTAATGGGAGCCTTGGAGGTTTTAGAGGAGAGCGGTGCCCGCTATCCCCACATACCGGTAATTATCATCACCGGTCACGGCACAGTGGAGAGTGCAGTTGAGTGTATGAAAAAGGGTGCCTACGATTTTGTCACCAAACCCTTCAGAGCAGACCATCTTGTCTTGATCGTGCAACGGGCTTTGGATAAACAGGATTTGGAAAAAAGAGCGCAGGAACTCCAGGAAGAAAGGGCGAGGAACCTCTATGATCTGGCTACGGAACAAAGCCGTCTCCGCGCTATTGTAAATTGCATGGCTGATGGAGTACTGGTGACCAATCGGGAGCTTGAGGTTGTCCTCTGCAATCCGGCTTTAATGAGACTCATGGAGCTCTCGCCGCCGCCGGCTCAACCCGCTCCGCTGGCAAACTTTTTGAATGATGATACTCTTGTCGAGGCTCTCTGCAACCCTCTGGCCAGAGCCAGCAGTGAAACAGCCTTCATCTCCCAGGAACTCCAACGGGGGCAAACTCACCTACGAGCTGTATCAGCCTTCATATATGGCCCAGACCGCCAGGTCCTTGGAACGGTAACCGTGCTGCATGATATCACCTCTCTCAAAGAAATCGACGAAATGAAATCGAATTTCGTTCATCAAGTCTCCCACGAGCTTCGGGCCCCTTTATCTGCCATTAAACAGCAACATACGGTAATTCTCGAAGGTTTGGCTGGAGAACTGACCGAGAAGCAACAAGAGCTTCTCAGCCGCTCCCAAGCCAGGATGCAGGGTCTACTGGACATGATCACCGATCTCCTTGACGTGTCCAAAATCGAGAGCGGCCACGCAATCCAAGAGCAGGTGCCACTCAGGCTGGATGAGATACTGAAAGAGATTACAGCTCTCATGAATGAAAAGGCTGAAGAACAGGGGATTGCCCTCCAACTTGAACTCGGGCCTGATCTGCCAATGATCCAGGCCGACCCTAGAAGCATGGAGGAGGTCTTAACCAACCTTGTCAGTAACGCCATCAACTATTCTCCGGATGGGGGAACAGTGACGGTCTCAGCCCTTTCTCATGGAGAATATTTGGAGGTTCGGGTGACTGACACGGGCATCGGCATCGCTCAAGAAGAAATCCCCAGAATTTTTGACAAATTCTATCGGGTCAAACATCCAGAGACTAGAAAAGTCGTGGGCTCGGGGTTGGGTCTTTCTATAGTGAAAGGAATTATCGAGGCGCACCGAGGTTCCGTGGAAGTGGAAAGCGAACCAGGGGTGGGTACAACCTTTCGGGTTTTGCTTCCCACGATTTCACCATCCAGCCCGGAGAGTTAATTTGCCTTAGTGATTTGAGTATTTTTGGAGAATGGTAGAGATTTAGAAACGGTATTGCCATGAATAACTCATACCCCAAGGTATTGGTTGTAGATGATGAGGCGGTGGTCCGACAGGGCATTGCCCGAGTGCTGGAAGGACAAGGACTACCAGTAAAAATGGCCGCCGACGGCAGTAGAGCCCTGGAGATAATGGAAGCAGAACCCATTGGCATCGTGCTCATCGATATCAAAATGCCTGGTATGGACGGTATTGAGGTCCTCAAACATATTCACACCAACTACCCTGAAACGGTAGTGATTATGATTACCGGCTATCCTACAATCGAGACGGCGGTGGAGTCCGTCAAACTGGGAGCCATGGATTACCTCACCAAGCCTTTCCGGGTTGATGAACTCGAAGCACTGGTATTGAAAGCCCAGGAACAGTTGAGCCAGGGGAGTCGATCCGGGCCACCTGTAATTCCAGCTGCACAGGAACAGCTTATCCCTTCGATCGTAGGCAACAGCCCTGCAATGCGCAAGGTTTTTGCCAAGATCAGGCGGGCTGCTCCAAGTGATAGTACAATGCTCCTTACCGGCGAAAGCGGCACCGGTAAAGAATTGGTAGCCAGAGCCATTCATGCCCTGAGCCCACGTAAGGAAAATGAGTTTGTCCCAGTGGATTGTTCAGCCCTGGTGGAATCTCTACTAGAAAGTGAGCTTTTTGGCCATGTCAAGGGATCTTTTACCGGTGCCTTTCAGACCAAACATGGTCTGTTCGAACTGGCCAACCACGGCACCTTTTTCTTTGACGAAATTTCCAATCTGAGCCTTAACATCCAGGCCAAGCTTCTCAGAGTGATCCAGGAACGGGAATTTATGAAAGTGGGCAGCCAGAAGCGAATTAAGCTGGATATTCGTATCATCGCCTCAACTAATCGTGACCTGGAAGAGGCAATAAAGGAAGGCACTTTTCGCGAAGACCTTTACTATCGACTCAGTGTTGTCCCCATCCGTTTACCTCCTCTACGTGAGCGGACCGCAGATATCCCCATGCTTGTTGAACATTTTATCGACAAGCACAACAAAATGAGTGGGCGTCAAGTTCAGTCCATTTCAAAAAGGGCCTTGGAGACATTGTCCTCCTATTCCTGGCCAGGAAATGTTAGGCAGTTAGAGCACACCATCGAGCGCATCCTTATTTTAGAAGATTGCGAGGTTATCGAACCCGAGCATCTTCCTGCCATCATTACCCAGCGACAGGGTGAATTCCAGGTTTTTTCCGAAGAAGGGTTCACCCTGGAGGAGCTGGAAAAGCGATATATTCAATTTATCCTCCGCCGCACCAAAGGTAAGCGCCAAGAGGCAGCCCACATTTTGGGTATCAATCGGAAAACCCTTGGTGCCAAAATCAAGAAATACGGTCTTCGGGTAAATTGGTAACACTTGCGGCATTCTTACCCACAGGCTCAATTTCTCTTTAATCTTAGTATGTTAAAATATCTTCCCGCCGCGTTATGGGGTATATCCTCCGTTCCTCTTCCACTCGCCTTGTTGGGCCATATGGACCTATCAAACTGAAATCACTATTCTTTCATGGCCAACCGAGTCTGGGCATAAGGTTTGCTAAATAGCAGACTGTTTGTTTGTGTCCCGGTTCTTTCCTTTTATCAACTCTGCACCCAACCGCTGGCATATGGAAGAGTGTCAAACCCTACTGATAGCCGAACCAGACGAAGATCTGGCAACCAGCCTGGTCCCGTGGCTATCCGAGAAGGGTTATACCGTCAAGATAGTTGATTCTATTAAGGATGTACTGATTACCGTTCAAGGTGAAAAAATCCATGCCTTGGTAATGGATGTCTGCCTGCCGGCGAACATGGGAACTGAGGTCATCTCTATCATCAAGAGCTTGCGTCGAGACCTGCCAATTATCGTGACCACAGACGAGAACAATCCCGAACTGGAAAGCAGTATTCGACAGAAGGGTATTTTCTACTACCATGTGAAGTCTTTTGGCATGGATGAACTCATGCTCGCCATAAATAACGCTATGGCGCGCTCATCACGCTAGCACCAGATTACAGGGGGAAATTTCATGCACTTACGGAAAAAAATGAACTCGGGAGAATTCCTGGTATTTGCTGAGATGGAGCCACCGAAAGGGGTGGATGTTTCAGCCTTGGTGGCCAGTGCCACCAGAGTGCGAGGAAAAGTGAACGCTTTCGTAGTCCCGGAAATGAGCAACGCGGTCATGAAGATGAGTTCCCTGGGCTTTTCCATCTTGCTCCAGGGTAAAGGTTTGGAGACAGTCATGCAGGTTTGCTGTCGGGATCGCAACCGTTTGGCCCTGCAGGCTGATTTACTTGCTGCTCAGGCCCTGGGCGTAGCCAGCGTCATGGCGGTCACCGGGGAAGATCCCAGCTATGGTGATCACCACAAGGCCCGCGCCGTCTATGACATTGATCTTATTGAACTCCTGCAAGCCATTCAAACCCTTCGGTCGGGTAAGGATATGGCGGGCGTCGAACTGAGAGGTTCTCCAGAATTTCTGGTGGGTTCAACCATCAATGTTGGAGCAAGTGGTGGAGCCCTTGATCTTGAGTTAGAGGAATTGGACAAAAAGATGGCAGCTGGAGCTGAGTTCTTTGTAACCTCACCAGTATTTGACCTGGAATTGTTTGCTCGTTTCATGAAAAAGGTGGTGGAGCGCAAAACAAAAATCATCCCCCATGTGCTGCTATTGAAATCGGTGGGCATGGCCCGTTACATTGATCGACATCTGGATCAAGTGCACATCCCCGCTGATCTGATTAACCGCATTCAAAAGGCACCGGACAGAGTTCGCGAATGCATCTCCATAGCCGCTGAACTTGTGGCAACCATTAAAGATGCGGGCTACCCGGGAGTTTATCTCTCCACCCTTGGCTGGGAAGAAAAGCTTTCGGATATTCTGGCTGGAGCAAAATTGTAAACATTTCAAAATTATAAGCGGGAAAGGTAACTATGCAGAACAAAAAGGATGCAAACTTAGCTCAGCTTGGCGGTGAATCCAGTACTGTGGGTTCTGTGATGGTCGTGGGCGGCGGTGTGGCCGGAATTCAGGCCGCATTAGACCTGGCGGACTCTGGCTTCTACGTCCACCTGGTGGAAAAGTCGTCCGCCATCGGTGGAGTAATGTCCCAACTGGACAAAACCTTCCCAACCAATGACTGTTCTATGTGTATTATCTCACCCAAACTGGTTGAGGCGGGCCGTCACCGCAACATTGAACTCTTAACCCTGAGCGAGTTGACCGGACTCGAGGGTGAGTTGGGGAATTTCAGGGCCAAGGTTCTTCAACATCCCCGTTACATTGATTTGGAGAAATGCACCAGTTGCGGTGATTGTGCCGATGTCTGTCCTGTTATTTTGGAAAATGAGTATGACCAGGGACTCTCCACCAAAAAAGCGACCTACAAACGCTATCCTCAAGCTGTCCCCGGCACTTATGCCATCGAAAAACTTGATCGCTCCCCTTGCACCAATGGTTGCCCAAATCAGGTTAACGCTCACGCCTATACGGCTCTCATTGCCCAGGGCAGATACCGGGAGGCCATGGAGGTGATACTCCGGACGCTGCCCTTGCCAGGAGTCATTGGTCGCATTTGTCCTCATCCCTGCGAAACAAAATGCAGGCGGGGCGAGGTGGATGCGCCAATTTCCATCT
>JASFKF010000139.1:0-5521 GCA_050118775.1 Syntrophobacterales bacterium | reverse complement strand
TTGCCGTCTGCCTTCAGAAAAATGGTGTAGCGTTCGGGCGTCGGCACCGCGATCCTTTCAACCGGGGTGATGGTCGATTCCCACTGCCAGGTCTTATTCAAAACAGACTGGGGGTCCGTGCTAGGTCCGGCCTTACCGGACTGGCCGCCGGTCGCGCAGCCCGCTATTATCATGCCCGACACTGCAAGTGAAAGAATTCGAAGCATCATATGAGTCCCTCCAAATGAAGTGGTCTTACTTCGAGCCCCAGACCGCGGGAATTGATGAGGAGGGGAAATTTTCCATCAGCCGCGGCTTGCCGAGGTCAGCGGCCATATACTCTTTTGGCGTCCTGATTATCACCTGTCCTGATTTTATTGAGAGGGTAAGGACCTTTATTAAGAATTATTCTGTCGTCTGTTTCATCCCTCACAATGGCGTACCATATGGATTTCTCATAATCGTGGGTAGACGTTAGGAGATATGTGTGGCCGGTTTCTGCTTTTATTGTAATATCAACAGTATTTAATGAGTCGTGTCTGTAGAATACGTTATAATAATACCTGGTCGCCTCTACCATAGTCATGGATTTACCAGAGAAAGACACGGTCAAATGATAGTCACCGGGAAGAATCTCAAGCTTGACCTTGCCAAAAACATCTTTTCCCTCGGGGCTTTTCTTACCGTTCACAGAATTGATCTGTATCTTATCACCTTTACAGAGAAGTTGTGCAGTTTCGGCACTGGGCATTTGCGGGCCCGCATACAATCTGTAGGTCTGGAGCGATGGCGAGCAGCTTGACAGATAGCCCACAAGGACCACAGTCATAAGACTTATCACAAAACGGGGTATGTCCATGTAATTCGATCTTTTCATGGTATTTACCTCGAGGACACAGGGTTTACTAGCAGGCACCAAAGGTCAGTGTCTTTGGTTTCAGGTTTCCGGTGTCGGGAGAAACTAGCATGGGGCATAGAGCATGGAGCATAGGGTACAAACATTTCGAAATTCGAAATTATTATCGCTGAAATCTGAAACCTGTTTGAGCGAAGCGTAAATCCCGTCAGCAGCAAAGCGGCAGCGGGGAACACTGAAACCTTACTCAGTACTCCAATACTCCAGCACTCCAGTGCTCCAAAACAGCTGCAGGATTAGAGAATCATCTTACTTGGGCGTATATTTAAATTTCTGACCACCCACACTAGCCTCCGCCATGGCACCCTTTTTTGGCATGGTGAAAACGGCTACTCCATGGTCATAACTTGCGTCTTTGGACGCCCCTTGCTTGACCAGGATTGCCGATACTTGAGCGCTAAGTTCCAAGTTCCCCTTCTTGAAAGTGTCTAAGGTCTCTTTATCTTTAAAAAAGATTATTTCTCTATAAGACTGGCCACCGATCTGGGCGCCCACGGTTAGTTGGGTCACGGTGGCACGGCCAATATGTCTGCCTTGCTCGTATACCCAGCCAGTCCCGTGACCACCACCTATGATGAAACCACCTTTGCCGATTCCCGGGAAAACCACGTAACCGTAAGCCTTATCAAAAAACACTTTCATACTGGAATCGGCTTGTTTGAACTTGGCGATGGTTTCCTCCACTGCCGCCTTTTCCCTTTGCTCCTGAGTGGGATCCCATGCAGCCCATGCCGATACACCCTGGACAAATATGAGCCAAATCGCAACGAGTGCTAATACAGCTGCTTTTCTCATAAGAAATCCTCCTTTTCTAATATCTAAATTTATTCTTGTTCTGACAATAAGCTTAATGATAGAGACGGCTTAGAATGTACATTAAAGACAAAATTAAGAATGGTAAAAGTATTGTCAATACGCAACCAGATATTGTCCACCAGGATTTACTGGATGGACACTAGCTAGAACTGGAACGGTTGAGCGACCATCATCTGGACTCCATACCCCTCATCGGAGACGGCCGAATCAATTCGGACCACGATCCCTTTCGCCCATAAACGAAGGCCTACACCCGCATCCCACTTCATATCTTCATGGAGCCTACTCACACCCCAATCGGGGGCCACCCTCCCGACCTCCACAAAAGGGACAAATTGCAACCACTGAACCCCGACATATTTCTGTATCCAGTCCCAGTTTTCAAAGGGATTCCACCGCGGAATCATTCTATATTCCGCCGCATAATAGATAGCCGCCTTATCGCTGAATCGCTGTGACGGGTATCCCCGCAGACGCCAAAGGCCGCCCAGAGTTGCCCCGGCAAAGGTCGGCGGGCGATGCTCGATATCTCCGTTGTCTTTCTCGTTCCAGGTCGGTGAATAGGATGTCCAAAAATCAAAGGCGAGCACACGCTGGCGGAACCAATCCGACTCCCCCAGTGAGAAGTACTTGTCAATCTCGGTATCGAGGGCAGTCCAGGATGCCGAGCTGTTGAACCAGCCGAAATCCCGGTTCCACTTGAGCCGAATGGCGCTTCCCTTCGAAGGGTTAAACCTAAAGTCCCGATTATCGCGAAACAGGGAAACCTCGAGACCGTTGGTCTTCACCTTTTCTCGCACGTCGTCGCTGCGGATTTGCTGAAGCCGGTAGAACGGCTTCACTTCTAGGTAAGTCAGCCCGCTCTCAAAGGGGTTCCAGGACTCTCCGCCGGTGGCCCCCTGAACCAGCATGCCCCGGTCAACAACCTGCGTATTGATAATGGTGTCACGGCCGTGACCTATGGGGAGAAGATATTTGAACCGTAGCCGGAAGAAATTATCCCACCCTCCGTCACTTGTAACGTAGTTGTCCTCGTCGGAGTCATTGCTCCCGGCGCGCTCATCGGGAAAATCGGGATTGCCGTCGGTGTAGATGTCATTGTCCTGGAAATAGCCGGCCTGGACAATCGCATCCAGAAAAAGTCGATCGAACAATGGCATCTGCAGGTCTCTGCCCATGAGGAACGCCATTGCCGACCCATTGGTGCCGGCCATAGCAGTTGAGATCAGTGCCGCCTGCTTCTGGGGATATCCGGTCACAGCGTACACGTAGGCGCCGGCAAAGCCAAAATTTTCGTTGTAGAAACCGTAGGGAAGGCTGAGGACTTGTTTTTCAAATTTTTCATCGGGTCCGACCATGATGCTCTGGCCGAAAGCGCTTTGACCGAAAGAAAAAACCACCAGAGCCAGCACAAAAATCCAGAACAGCGGTCGATTCACTCCATCACTCCTTCGTTGGAATATTCTAGATGGAAGCTTTCACAGGGTAAATCTACGGATTCTCAGGTGTTTTATTCTTTCGGACGCCACATTTCAAGACGACGCAGCTCGGGCCTAGCCTCCATCTCTCCAATGACGTTCCAAGGATTGATCTTCCTGATGATTTCCCGGTAATCATCGACTGCAGGCTGAGTCCACCAGACCTCCCCCTTGACAGACCGATTGTACCCGTAATCGAAGAGCCTTTTCATGTCATCTCGGTTAAACTCCATATCCTTCTGCAAATCCTTGTACTCAGGTGGAATATCGGTAATGTGAATGGCCAACCTGCGAGTCAACCCTCCTACCCAGATTTGGTAAATGCTACTGATGGTATTCGCCCTCTGAAAGGTCCGGGCAGCCACTTCCATAACAGACAATGCCCGAGCAGGCACAGGTTCATAGGTCCCCCTGGCCGCGATTCTGCCATTGAAAAGTACGTAGATCTCTCCTTGCACCTCGGCACGGCTGAAGCCGGCCTCGGCAATGGCCTTGTCAAGATTCTGAATAAATTGAGGGAAGAAAATCATCTCTCTGGCACCGCCATCCACATGCATCTGTCGGTAGGTCTCTCCGTTCACCTCAACCGGAATGTAGACAGGAGGAAAGACCACAGGTACGGAGGCCGAGGCCAGGATGACATTCCTGTAGCGTTCCAGCTTGTCCGGTCGGTCGCTGGAGGCAATAAGACCCATATTCCAGATAGTGAAGGCTTGGGCGTCAAGGTTCACCGTACCTATAAAGAGGTTCCTCCCTTTGGCATACTCCCGGGCAACCGCTTGGATCACCTTATCATCGATCTGCTTGGCGATCAGCGCTCTCAACGGTGCCGAATCGTACATGCTATCTTCAAGCAAAACAGCAAGAAGGCCCCGAGACTTGAAAATGTCCTTGTTGCTAACCTTGGTGTACATCTTGAGGGAGTCGTCGTACTCCGACCCGAGAAATACGGCGGTGGCCGTCAAAGCTCCAGTGGAAATACCGGTGACCACATCGAACTCGGGGCGGGTGCCGGCGTCCGTCCAGCCAATGAGAACTCCGGCCCCGTAAGCGCCGTGAGAGCCTCCCCCGGAAAGGGCCAGACCCCTAAGGGTAATGGGTTTTCCCGGTGCTTTCTTGCTATGCTCTCGGAGACGAATTTGTAATCCTTCTATGAGTTGCCGCTCGAAGGTGTTCTTGAAGGTCGGATCCCATCTTTCCAGAGGCACCGCTCCCCAGGGCACTTCAAAGGCTTTGCCTGCGGGTGGGGGTGCTACTCGTTTGGAAACACAGCTCGTAAGGACAAAAAGTACTGCGAAGAACAACACTGTCCGGCAGGCAGGTGCAAAATTAGATCTCATCTCTTCTCCTTCTATCTACTAAATTTTTGTGCTCGGTCAGGTCTAAGCGAAGTTGCACAAAAGCCAGAACTGCAAAGATCAAAATAAGGACCGCAGTCAAAGCGCCCACGATGTAAAGGACCCGACGGAGGGGTTTCGGCAAACTCATAATTTCACTCAACGCTTATGGTCAAATTGATGTATTTTAATAGCTTATAAGCGCAATAAAAACCCCCAAAGGGGGTAAAACGGGGGAGTTTTAAAATCTTTATCCCTCAAAGAGGGTTAAAAGAGAGATGGGTTTATCTCATGTCCTGGATGATGGCGCGAATGCTTGTTTCCTGAGATTCGATACTCTCGGTGAGCTTGAATTGGACGAGTGCCCTAGCAAGATTTTGTTCCTGGTGATTGGCCTTGAAGTAGACATTACCTGCCAAGTAGTCGGTAAAGAATCTCAGTCCCAGTTCGAAAGAAATTAGCCGAATGGCGTCGTACAGATATTCATAATCGTTCTCGGTGAGGAAGTCTCTTGCCAAGGAATGGTAGCCCTGGAGAATGGCCTGGCAGAGTTCGGAATCGAAATGAACCTGCTCCCACTCGTCGGGATCTTCACCCAGGGGGTTGCAGCCCGAGCGCAAACAATCGCCAATATCATAATGAACCAGACCGGGCTTGACTGTGTCAAGATCAACAATGCTGATGGCCTGCCCAGTAGAATTGTCAATCATTACGTTATCAACCTTTGGATCGCCGTGAATCGGTCGAAGCCCCAACCTGCCCTGCCCTTTTGCATTTTCGAGGACGTTTGACCATCCCCTTCGCTTCTCAATGAACTGCAAACCATAATCCACTTCCGGGGATTTCTTTGGACGTTTTTGTGCCAGGGCTTCGTCGTAATGGAGGAGGTAGCTCGGCGTGATGTGAAACCCTACAAGCGTGTCCACCAGTTTTTCGCTGGATAGGTCGCTGAGGAGATTGTGGAACATGCCTAAGGCAAAACCCACTTCTTTGCC
>JASFKF010000138.1:0-5552 GCA_050118775.1 Syntrophobacterales bacterium | reverse complement strand
TGCCAATGGCTGTATAGCCAATGTCACAGCCAGCCGAATTTCTGCAAGAAAAATGAGGAAAATTAGAATATTCCAGCCGGATAGCTACCTGTCGCTAGACTATGCTGAAAGGGAAGTGGAATTATTTCGCAAACTACCTGAGCTAGGCGCAGACGGGTTTCCGGAAATCGAATATAAGCAGCTGCCTGTTGCTGATGCTGATCCTTTGGAGGAACAGCTCCGAGCATTCTCGGAGTCCGTGCGTACCGGTAAAAGACCAATGGTGAGCGGAGAGGAGGGCCGCAAGGCCCTTGAGGTTGCTACACAAGTAAGCGAATTGATCAAGGAACAGATGGAAAGCTCTGGAGCTGCCTTCGGACTGGGCTGAATTTTGCTCTATAGAGTGCAGCTGCTTTTCCCCATTAGAGCGCTGCAAAGGGGCTCATGGGCAAAAGGGTATTAATTATAGCTGGGGAAGCATCGGGGGATCTGTACGGCGGGCATCTGGTGAAGGCCATCCGCGCTGCAGATCCCTCTATCTATTTCCTGGGGGTGGGAGGCTCACACATGAAAGAAGCGGGCGTGAGACTCCTCCGTCATGCTGAAGAAATGGCCGTAGTTGGTTTGCCCGGTGGGAAAAGGCTTTTTACTATTTTTGAGGCCTTCAGGGAAATCACGGCCAGCTTGATACACTGGCGGCCAGATTTGATCATTTTGATCGATTATCCTGAATTTAATCTGATGATAGCCGGTAGAGCCAAAAGACATGGAATTCCGGTAATGTACTACGTGAGCCCACAGATTTGGGCTTGGCGGTCGGGAAGAATCGATACAATTCGTCGTCGAGTGGATAGAATGGTGGTGATTCTCCCCTTCGAGAAGAAGTTGTATCAGGAGGCGGGAGTGAAAGTATCTTTTGTAGGCCATCCTCTGCTGGATCTCATTGAGGTGGAAAATGAAGAGGGATCACTCTGCCATCAATATAGCGAAAATGATTCAACCAAGCTCATAGGGCTCCTTCCGGGGAGTAGGAGTAGCGAAATATCAAGACTCCTACCAGTAATGCTTGACACGGCTGACATTCTCGTCGATATGATCCCAAACATCCACTTTCTTGTGCCCTTGGCCTCCACCATTAGCAGGGAAGAGGTCAACCCCTACCTGAATGGCAGAAGTCTACCTTTGACTGTGGTTACGGACAGTACGCATGAAGTTATTCGGGCATGTGAAATGATCGTTGCCGCCTCGGGCACGGTTACCTTGGAGGCGGCTATCCTCGGAACTCCTCTGGTGGTGGTGTACAAAGTTAACCCTTTAACCTATTGGCTTGGGAAAAAACTGGTAAAAGTGAATTATGTTGCCCTGGTAAATATAATAGCAGGCGAGGAAATAGCACCGGAGTTGATCCAGCACGAAGTCACCCCGGAACTTATTGCCCGGGAGTCTATGAATATCTTCAATGATGACCAACGCAAGATGTGGATAAAGGGACGGCTAAAAGATGTGCGCCATGAGTTGGGAAATCCAGGCGCTTCTGACAAAGCAGCAGCCGTAGCCCTTGAGCTGATGGGTGGGGGATAATTATCCTATGAATTCCTATCGACGATTGCTGGAGTTGGTCAAACCCTACTGGCACCGTCTGGCCATTGCCATGGTCTGCATGGTGGGAGTGGCTCTCTGCACCGCTGCCTTACCCTATTTGGTTCAACCTGTTCTAGACGATATCTTTATTCAAAAAAAAGCAGAGATGCTCAAGTTTCTTTCCGTAGCTGTCTTTTTGGTTTTTTCGGTTAAAGCTCTGACCGAGTGGGGGCAGACCTATCTCATGAGCTATGTTGGCCAGCGGGTAGTTGCCCAATTGCGGCAGCAGCTATACGACCATCTCCAGGGACTGCCTCTCTCCTTTTTCGACCGCATGCCCACAGGGCTCTTGATGTCTCGGGTTACCAACGACGTAAATTTGATTCAAGGAGCAGTCTCCAATGCAATAACCGGTTTGCTTAAAGATCCGCTGACCTTAATAGGACTATTGGCCGTTATGTTCACCAGGGATTGGCAACTTTCCTTGATTGCCATGGTGGTCCTGCCATTTGCATTTTTCCCTGTAGTGAAATTTGGCAGGATGCTTCGGAGGATAAGCACCAAGAGCCAGGAGTCTATGGGAGACATTTCGGTAATTCTTCATGAGACCATAAGTGGGAGTCGTATTGTCAAAGCATTTGGCATGGAGGAGTATGAAAAAGAGCGATTCAACAGGGAAAACATAAGATACTTTCGTTATTTAATTAAGTCAGTGATGGTGCGGGCCCTATCTTCACCTCTGATGGAGTTTCTTGGCGGTATTGCTATCGTCTTCGTCATACTTTACGGGGGGTATAGAGTCATTCAAGGAGTATCCACCCCTGGCGAGTTTTTTTCATTCCTGGGAGCCTTGCTCTTGTTGTACGAACCGATAAAAAGATTGAGCAGAATAAATAACGTGGTGCAGGAAGGAATTGCAGCGGCCACAAGGATCTATGACATTCTGGACACCCCACCGGCAATTCAAGATAAACCGGATGCCATCCAACTCCCACCCATGAAACGAGAGCTAGAACTGAGCAATGTCCAATTTCGTTATGATAACGAGCCGGTTCTCAAGGACATTAACCTAAAAGTGTCTGCTGGCGAGGTCGTGGCAATAGTGGGAGTGAGCGGGGCAGGCAAAAGCACGCTGGTGGATTTGATCCCCCGTTTTTATGAAGTTTCCGACGGAGCCATCTTTATCGACGGTATAGATATACGGGATGCGACGATGGGTTCGCTCCGGGGTCAGATAGGTATAGTAACTCAACAGACCATTCTGTTCAATGACACTGTACGTAACAATATTGCCTATGGTGATATCAACAAGAGCGACGAGGAAATAATCGCTGCTGCCAAGGCAGCAAATGCCTATGGTTTCATTATGAAATTGGACCAGGGTTTTAACACCATAATCGGTGAACAAGGGGCGAGGCTTTCAGGGGGAGAGAGGCAGCGACTATGCATTGCTAGAGCTCTACTCAAGAATGCACCCATCCTTATTCTCGACGAGGCTACCTCCTCATTGGACAGCGAGGCGGAAATGGAAGTTCAGAGAGCCTTGGAGAACCTCATGGCCGGCCGAACAACCCTGGTTATCGCCCATCGACTTTCAACCATCAAGAATGCGGATCGAATAGTAGTTATCTCAAATGGTCGTATTGTAGAACAGGGACGTCACGATGAGTTGATGGAGTGCAATGGTGATTACTGCCGCTTGTATGATATGCAGTTCGCCCAACTCGACAATAATTCTACGGCCAAAACTGTATCAGACTTAAGTGATCAGGTGAGAAAATAACCCTGGAGACTCAAGAGACCCAAACTTCAACCATCCTCGGATCTCCCACATGTTTTGGCTATATAATGTCCTGTGGCTTTTGGCCTTCCCAGGTGTTCTAGGCTATCTTGTTCTCCGAAGCCTCTTGTCCGGCAAATACCGGCGCAACCTCAGGCCTCGTCTGGGCTTAGGGCTGAAGGATCGGGTAAAGACAATTAATCGGGAGGTGATCTGGGTGCACGCCCTTTCCGTGGGGGAAGTGCTTTCCGCGGTTCCCCTGATTCATAGCTTGAGAGATCAATTTCCTGAACATGAACTGTTTTTTACCACTACCAGCGAAACCGGACAGGAGGTTGCCCGAGAGAGACTGGCGGGGGCGAATTGTCGCTTCTACTACCTGCCGTTGGATCTATGGTGGATTGTTCGGAGGACGGTAAAGACCGTTGGGGCCAGTCTCTTTGTTCTGGTTGAAACAGACCTGTGGCCGAACCTTCTCTGGTGTCTGGCTAGGGAAGGCACGCCTGTCGTACTGGTCAACGGTAGAATCTCGGACCGATCCTTCCCTCGTTATCACCTGGGAAGACGATTTATCTCTGAAGTATTCAATCGTATTGACGTCCTCTGCATGCAGAGCGAGGAAGATGGACGACGGATGGGGATGCTGGGTGTGGAGGCTTCCAAGGTAAAAGTCATTGGCAACATCAAGTTTGACCAGCCCCCGTCTGAATCGCTTGCGAGCGAGGGGGATAAACTAGTCAAAGAACTGGGATGGATACCGCCATCTTTCACTTGGATTGCCGGGAGTACACACCCCGGGGAAGAAGATATTATACTCAAGGTCTACGGTAAGCTGAGAGAAGAATTCCCTGAATTGGGGCTCATACTGGCACCAAGAAGTCAACAACGGTTCGCTGAGGCTTTCAGTTTGGTGAAGCAGAGAGGCTGGCAGACTGCACGTCGAAGCCAACTTCTCGGAGAAAATAGCAGGGGTGTTAATTTAGATGTGCTCATTCTAGATACCATTGGGGAACTGGCAAGTTTTTACGCTTTGGGCGATTTTGCCTTTGTAGGAGGAAGTCTGGTGGATTTTGGCGGGCACAATCCTCTGGAAGCTGCTCAGAGAGGCCTACCAGTTGTTTTTGGTCCCCATATGGAGAATTTCAAAGAAATTGGCACAATTCTCATTGAATGTGGTGGGGGCTTTCAAATTTCAACCGAGGCTGAATTATTTGAGCTGATAAAGGGTTGGCTAGTTGCTCCAGCAAAGTGCAGGGAGCAGGGTCAAAAAGCGCAGGGGGCCGTCGAGGCTCACCGGGGAGCTGTTGCTCGGAACCTGGAGATCATACTGAGCCTGCTAGAAACCGGGCAGGGTTGAGTTAAATCGTCAACTTGTTGATTAGTCAAATGGTTAGGAATTGCCCAATTGACTATTTGACTAATCGACTAGTCGACTAATAGGCGCTAGGCTTATCCAGAGTTGAACTGAATGGTAGTGAACGGTCCAGAAAATAGAAGAGATACTCCTACAGACTCTTATCAGGTTAGGTACGGAGGGTTTTTGGAGAAGATCTTTAGGCTAATTCTAGAAGATGATAGACGGTCAGTATGGGTTGCTTTCTTAAGAGCCTTAGCAACCTTAGCTGCTTGGTTTTATGATAAAGTGGTAGCCTTGCGCAATCTGCTTTTTGACCTTGAAGTTCTGAAAATCCACAGATTGAACTGCCCTGTTATAAGCGTGGGTAATCTTGCCATGGGCGGCACTGGTAAGACACCTATGGTAGTCTGGCTTGCAAGGTTTTTCTCTAAAGAGGGTTACCGAGTTGGCATAGTGAGCAGGGGCTATGGCGGTGCGGAATCCAGGCGGGTAACTGTTGTGAGCGATGGCGAAAACATCCTCGCGGACCAAGCGATTTCTGGCGATGAACCGCTAATGCTGGCGAGGCAACTTTCTGGTGTTCCCGTGCTTTGTAGCACAAAAAGGGTAAGGGCCGGCAAAGCAGCAATAGAGAAACTTAACTGTAATGCCCTGGTTTTAGACGATGGTTTTCAGCACAGATATCTTGCCAGAGACTTGGATGTAGTAATGTTGGATTCTCGAGACCCCTATGGCAGTGATCGGTTATTTCCGTGTGGTAGATTGAGAGAGCGGACTGCGGCTTTGGCTCGGGCTCAGGTCTTGGTGCTAAGTTGCTTTGACGGGAGTGAAGGTGCAGAGGAAAATCGTGAGATT
>JASFKF010000137.1:0-5582 GCA_050118775.1 Syntrophobacterales bacterium | reverse complement strand
ATTATAGAGGGAACTGGAGCACTTACTAAGGAGAAGATATTCTGGATTGACGACCTTACATTCGGAGGCACCGTCGACACCGGACCCACTGAAATTGAAGTAACAATGAATGTGAATCCACCGAGCTGTTCAGGTGCTTCAATAAATATGAAGAGCAAGGGCGTGACGCCAGTGGTCATAGCCGGCAGCGAAGACTTCGATGTGACCATGATCGATCCGGCCTCCATCCAGTTGCATGGCGTGGCCCCAGTGCGTTCTGCCATAGAGGATGTTCCCTATTGTAACAACTCAGGATCTGATGGATATTGGGATCTGACCCTGAAATTCGATACCAAAGACCTCGTGGAGGCCATGGAAGCTTCTGCCCTGGCTGAAAAATTAACTTTGGAAAACGATGACTTGCCGGTCTTACATTTAACTGGAAGTCTCTTAGATGGTACAACAATTTATGCTGATGAGCCAGTTAGTGTAAAAGGTAAGCCAGGGAAAGAGAACAGAGGAAGAGGTGTCATGCATCCTCTACGGCATAATAGAGGACATCATAAAGGTTGGGATAAACACCGATAAAGATAGTTAGGTTTCAGTGACCCAGATCTTCAGGCAGGGCCCATAGGGTCCTGCCCTTTTATTTTAACCATTCCCTAAATTCTTCGAGGCGGAGTTACTTGCTCCGCCTTTTTAGTTTTGATTTCTAACCAATTTCTCATATCACCTTGAGAATACTCCAGGGGTGATTATAGTAACCTGAAAGGGGTCAACTTAATTCTAAGGAGGCTGCTTTGATCAGGGAATTTGCCACCCAAGAAGGTACGATGTCATATGCAGTCAAGAATAGTTCATTAGGCTATGGTGAATTGGATGGAACCGGCTTGCTTGCCAGCCAGGCGGGGTTCGGCTGCTACAGGGTGGACCAAAGCGATCCTGAGCATGAAAAGTCCTTGCGAAAAGCATTACTCTCAGGGATCAATCTCATAGATACCAGCTCAAACTACGGAGGTGGGGGCGCGGAAAAACTGGTAGGAGAAATTCTGGAAGATATGGCTCTATCAGGTGAAATTGCCCGAGAGTCGATAATAGTGGTTTCGAAAGTTGGCTATCTTCAGGGACAAAATTATCAACTCAGCCAGGAGCGCAAAGGGGAGGGAAAACCCTTTAAGGAGTTGGTTCTCTATGCAGACGGTCTCGAACACTGTATCCATCCGGAGTTCCTAGATGACCAACTTAGCCGCAGCTTGGAGCGCCTCAAACTCGAAACTCTGGATTTCTACCTGCTGCACAACCCCGAATATTATCTCAGCTGGGCAAGCAAAACCGGAGTCCCCATAGAGGATGCCAGGCAAGAATACTACAACCGCATAGAACGGGCCTTTCAACACCTGGAAAATGAGGTGGAAAAAGGGAGGATCAAATTTTACGGCATAAGTTCCAACACTTTCCCCTCCCCTGCTGCTGATCCTGAATTTACCTCTTTGGAAAAGGTATGGGAAATTGCCCAATCTCTGTCTTCAGACCATCATTTTCGTTTAATTCAGCTGCCAATGAATCTCATGGAGATAGGAGGAATTGTCGAGAAAAACCAAACAGATGGACAGAGTGTTCTCGAGTTTGCTCGCAACAAAAATCTAGGAGTGCTGATCAACCGACCGCTGAACGCAATTGCCCAAAATAAACTCCTTCGTCTGGCTGAGGTCAGGGCAACGGTCGGAGCCAGCGATAAAGAGATTGCTGGCTTCATTGATCGACTTATTCATTCAGAAGAAATGTTTAAGGATAATATTCTTCCCCTACTCGCGCTCACGCCGGCTACACAATCCCAGGTTATGGAGCAGCTTGCCACCGGTGCGGTCCTTAAACAACACTGGCAAAGCTTCGGCACCTACGAGCGATGGCAGGAGCTGCAAGAGTACTATTTCTTGCCTCGGGTTAAGGGAGTGTTTCAGTTTTTGAAAGAAAAGGGAAATTTGACAGAAGAAATTTCTTCCTGGATACACTCACACCAGGAAAAACTTGAAGTATTACTTGAAGCTGTGTGGTCTAGTTATCGGCAGGAAGCAGCCAAAAGATGCGGCCAGATCAAAAAGGGACTATCCTCAGTGGATACGGACTGGTGCGAGGCTGAGACCTTGAGTCAGATGGCAATCCGCGCTCTGCGGTCTACAGCAGGAATAACCACAGTTCTCGTAGGGATGCGCAGGGAAACCTATGTGGAGGATGTGCTCGAAGAACTTGCTCGACCAGTTGAGAACAAAGAAAGAACAGAATCCTGGCATGAACTAAGGAAAATAATAGATTTCAAAACCCTCTAGCTCCAGGTTCTACCAGAGTCGATGTATCTATTGCCTCGTATTTTTATATTCGTCACCCTGAGACCATCACTTCGGGACTCACCTTGCAAAATTCCCTACTGGAGCTTTCCAAGCTGTATGGCACAAGGAGTCCACGATTTGAGCGGCCTCTTGCAGCCCTTGCAGCTATTTAGTCCCTGTCTTATCTTGCAGTAGCTATCAACCACATAATCGAAGAGTTTTGCATTCTTGATTGCCAGTGCCACTTCATCTGCAATAGCTGTAAGCAATCGCTTATCTTCTTCGTCAAAGCCGTCTTTGCCGATCTTGTTTATGGCATTGATAACTCCGACAGTTTCATCTCCCGATATGAGAGGAGCCGCAAGGATAGATTTGGTTTGAAAACCATGATCTTCATCTATGGAGCCGTAGAAGTCGGGAGAGCTTTGAACGTCATTTACTACGAGAGTAGTGCGCTCTCTCAGAGCACGACCAGCGATACCCTTATCGGCTGGAAAGCGCAACTTTAACAGCTCGGCGCCAGTCTCACCCACAGCAGTGAAAAATTCAAACTCATTGGTCTCTTCATCGTGGAGGAGGATAGAGCCCTCTTCTGAGGGAAGCTCCGCCGTAACAATGCTCACTATTGTGGTCAAGAGTTCCTGCAAATCTCCCACATAGCCCAAGGCAGAGCTCACTGTCTGGTATAACCGCAAAAAACGTATCCTCTCAGCGTTCTGTTCTTGAGAAATGGCATTGTACAACAAGCTGGATATTGTGGTCGTGAGCCAATCCAGTGGAGATTTTTCTCCTGTCAAATCTTGCACCGTTTCCAGATCCATAAATAGGGCCAGGCTTCCAAGCAAAGTATCTTTGGCCTTTAATTGGGTAGTGAGCACTATTGGTTTTGACGAGGGAGGGTGTTCTTTCGGGTCAAACATGGTCAGTTTTCCCTTTTCTAACGAGAAGACCATGAATTCGTCACCTGCCATTTTGCTGAAGTCAAGTTCCAGAAGAATTCCCTCAAAAACCTCTGCAGTATCTCTTGGAAGCTCTTCCATATGAAGGTAAGGTTGGCTCGAGCCAGGCTCCTTGAGTAAAAACCCAATTCCCTGCACCGGAAAATGTTGTTTGATCCACCCGGCTACGTTGCCGCATTGTTTTTTCACATCTCCTTCCAATAACATTTGAGCCAAATTCATCATCAGCTCTCTTTGGTCTACAGTCGATGGTTGCTCTTTCATTTTAGTTTCCTCAGTCCATAGTTGTGATAATTTGGCACCCCCCCCTCGGCCTCCAAACCTAGCGACTGAACAATATCCAAAGAAATTGCCCCGAAAGGGCTATCCCCCGACCCTCAAAAGGTCTGAGTATCTTGGACCACTTTCTTCTAAATCGAAATGATTGGGACCTACTGATGGTGCGGGTAAAGTGACTGAAAAAAACCAGAGCCCTCCACGATCGCCCAGAGCTATGCTCTGTTTGGTGAATCATATAAACATATTAGCGGGCAATGTAGAAAAAAACAAGATTGAATAAAAGAAGACAAATCAGTGAGGTAAAGTCACTCATTGGTTAATCCCTTTATTCGACCTTCACCTTTGTCACCTTTTTCTTGTGTTCTTCCAGCGATGAAATTCTTTCATCTAATAGAGTTCTGAAAGCTCGAAGAGCCTCAATCCGGGCCCTGCGCAGATGGGTGAAGAAGCCGCTGTACTGTTCCTTCGTTTCCTCGAATATCCTGCTGGAAAGGCAGAAAGGACAACAGCATGTCTCGCGCTCTGAACTGGTTTTAGTCTTCTTCTCCTTCTTGGGCTTGTTCACTGCTTCCTCCGAATTCAATCAGCAGATGGTCTTCCTCGAGTCGAGCCCTCCTTGGCTCCAGAACGGCATAGGCCCGAGGAAGGACGATGTTCTTTTTGAAATTTCCTATTTTAATTATGAGTTCATCGCCAATTTTGCTCAAATTTATCTCTTTTTTGGTGACAAATGGCAGATGGAGTTTTACCACGCTTTGGCCGTCCATCTTAGCAAACTGGTACGGCTTCTGTTTAAAGAAAATTTGCGTTGGATCCTCGCCTCGGTAGAGGCTTTGTCCAAATTTGAGAAGTTTCTCAAAACCAAGGATTTCACTATCATACAGAGGTGCCTTAAAGATGGGAAGGGGATAGAAATAGGTCTCAGCCAACTCCATGTACTTCTGCTGATTCTTGCCCCAGACCTTCAAGTAGTTACCATCGAGTCCGGATGGAAACACCCTGTTGACCACAATGGCATCGATGGAAGTCTGGTGCAAACTGAAAAACATGAAGGCACGCTGAGTTTCTCGGAGGACCATTTTCTCAGGGTTGGTAACAAGTCTCACCGAGGTAATCTCAGGGTCGGTGAGCAACTGGTCTACTCCCCTAAGGCGAGTGTAAAGACTTTCAATGTTGGCGAAATATTCGTCTTCCGGTAAAGGAATATCTACCATCCTGCGGGCCACTGGACGAACAACACCAAATATCTTCCGCTCCAATCGGAAGATTTTTTTCATGTACCATTCGAGGGCCGTGGGCATGCTGATGAAGCGAATGGATTCTGCCGTTGGTGCACAGTCGAGAATGATAAGGTCGTAATTTTCCTCATTGACATACTTATTTATGTAGAGGAGTGCGCTCAACTCCTCCATGCCTGGAAAGACCGCTAACTCCTCAGCCAGCACGTCATCAATTCCAGAGGTATTCAGCAAAAGGGAAATGTAGCTGTGTATTTCTCCCCAGTAATTACCAATTTCCTCGTGGACGTCGAGTTCTTGAATCCAGAGGTCTTCTCCGGCTTCAATGGGTTGACCGCGGTTTTTATCCATGAGGGAGAGGTCTAGGTCAAAGGCGTCACTCAGACTGTGGGCTGGGTCCAAAGACATGACCAGGGTTTTAAGACCCCTTCTGGCACTGATGATTCCGGTAGCGCCCGCCACGCAGGTCTTGCCTACCCCCCCTTTACCGGCGTAGAGAAGGATTCTCATTAAAATTCCCCTACTCGATCTCTTTCATTTCTCCTCGCAGTGCTGGGATAGCGGTATAATGAAACATTGGGCCACTCCCAGACAACTCATATATAGTTTAGTACTTTTGGGCCCAAGATTCCATCCTTGTCATATTCCATTATGCGCCTGTGCACTTAACTCCGCAGAGGTAGGGCTTGAGGGCTCAGCCCTCAGGAGCTGTTGCGGAGCAAAGTTAATAGGCGTTTTCCATTATTCCGTGAAGGTGAGCATTTAGATGCCAAAGAAGTGTTTGGCATTGGCCGTGGTGA
>JASFKF010000136.1:0-5586 GCA_050118775.1 Syntrophobacterales bacterium | reverse complement strand
AGGTCACCATTCTCTATAGACGTACGCGGACTGAGATGCCTGCCCGGGAAAACGAGGTGGAGGATGCCCTGGCGGAGGGGATTGAGATCCAGTATCTCACCGCACCCCAACAAATTCTCACCAAAGACAACAAGGTAGTAGGCATTCAGTGTATCAAAATGGAACTGGGGGAACCGGATTCTTCAGGGAGGCGTAGGCCGGTGCCGGTTCCCGGCAGTGAATTTATTGTGGACACCGATTGGGTGCTTCCGGCAATCGGACAGACTCCAGATTCCGCTTTCCTTACTGAGGATTCAGCGGTGGCCCTAAGCCGATGGGGCACCGTTGAGGTTGACTCTGTCTCCTTTGCCACCAATGTGGAAGGGGTTTTTGCCGGCGGCGATGCCCAGACCGGTCCATGGGTGGCCATTGGTGCCGTAGCCCATGGCAGGGAAGCGGCCATCTCTATTTCGCGCTACCTAAAGGGTGAAGACCTGAGAGCAGGTCGGGAACCCATGGAGCTGCCCCAGGAGAACTTTGTAGCCATACCGGAAGACCTGGAGTTAAAAGCTCGGGCTGAAATGGCTACACTGGCCAGTGACGAAAGAAGGACAAGTTTTGCTGAAGTGGAGCTGGGGCTCACCGAAGAACAGGCCAGAGCTGAAGCAGAGAAATGTCTCAACTGTATGTCCTGTTGCGAATGTTTTGAATGTGTGTCCGCCTGCAAGGCGGAAGCCGTTAATCACAGTATGCTGGAGACCACACTCACCCTAGATGTGGGCTCGATAATAGCCGCGCCCGGTTTTCAAGCCTTCGACCCCAGTCGCTACGAGGCTTACAATTACAGCGGATATCCCAATGTGGTCACCAGCATGGAATTTGAGCGCATTCTGAGTGCCTCCGGCCCCTATGAGGGACACCTAGTCCGGCCTTCCGATCACAAGGAGCCGACAAAGATCGCTTGGCTTCAATGTGTGGGATCCCGTGACATTAATCATTGTGATCATGGGTACTGCTCTGGCGTCTGCTGTATGTACGCCATCAAAGAGGCGGTGATTGCCAAAGAACACAGCAAGCAACCTCTGGACACCGCCATCTTTTTTATGGATATGCGCACCTACGGCAAGGAATTTGATAAGTACTACATCCGAGCCGAGGAGGAGATCGGAGTGCGGTTTGTCCGTTCTCGCGTCCACAGCGTGGACAGAGTGGTTGGCAGTGAAGATCTTGAGATCACCTACACCACGGAGGACGGTAAGATCGAAACGGAAACCTTCGACATGGTGGTTCTTTCAGTGGGTATGGAAACGCCCGCCACCAATATGGCGCTGGCTGAGAAGCTTGGCATTGAGATGGACCAAGACCAGTTTGTTGTTGCCTCATCCTTTGCACCGGTGGCTACCTCGCGACCGGGGATTTTTGTCTGTGGCGCTTTCAGCGGCCCCAAAGACATTCCCTATTCGGTGATGGAGGCCAGCGCGGCTGCAGCCGCATCCCAGGCTATTTTGGCGGAGGTGCGAGGCGAGCTCATCAAAGAAAAGATCTATGAGGAAGAAACTCCCGTTAGAGCACAAGAGCCCAGGGTGGGAGTTTTTGTCTGCAATTGCGGCGTTAATATTGGCGGTATCGTAGATGTCCCGGCGGTTCGCGCCTACGCCGATACCCTGCCCAACGTGGTCTATGTAGCCGAGAATCTCTTTACCTGTTCCCAGGACACCCAAGAAATCATGAAGGAGGCCATCAAAGAGAACAAGTTAAACCGGGTGGTGGTGGCCGCCTGTACCCCCAGAACCCACGAGCCTCTATTTCAAGAAACAATTAGGGAAGCTGGTCTGAACCGCTTCCTCTTTGAGATGGCCAATATTCGCGATCAGGACTCCTGGGTGCACCAGGGCGAGCCTGAAAAGGCCACGAAAAAAGCCAAGGACTTGGTGCGGATGGCCGTTGCCAAGGCTTCTCTGCTTGAGCCCATTGAGGAGATTCGGGTGGATCTGAACCCGGCAGCGCTGGTCATCGGCGGTGGACTGGCCGGCATGTCCGCGGCTCTCAACCTGGCTGATCAGGGTTTTAAAAGCTATTTGGTGGAAAAGACCGACAAGCTGGGTGGAAATGCCCTGAAAATCAAAAGCACCTGGAAAGGGGAAGAGGTGGACTCTTTCCTGGCCGATCTCGTGGGCAAGATAGAGGGTCATAAAAACATCGAGGTTCTCACCAAAACCGAAGTTAAAGGCGTCAATGGTTTTGTGGGCAATTTTGTCAGTACGGTGGCCAATGGTGACGGCAGCCGAGAAATCGAGCACGGGGTTGCCATCGTCGCCACCGGAGCACAGTCCCTTGAGCCGGATGAATATCTCTACGGCCAGAGCGACCGGGTGTTCCGCTGGCACGAACTGGAGGAGGCCATTGAGGCCGACCCGGAGATGGTCAGAAAGGCCAAGGCAGCGGTTTTCATCCAGTGCGTTGGCTCCCGGGAGCCGGAAAGACCCTACTGCTCCAAGATCTGCTGCACTCACTCCGTACAGACAGCATTGAAGCTGAAAGAAATCAACCCTGAGATTGATGTCTTTGTGCTTTACCGGGATTTTCGGACCTATGGCCCCAGGGAGGAGCTTTACAAAGAGGCCCGAGCCAAAGGCGTTATCTTCATTCGTTATAATCTGGACAATAAGCCGCGAGTGGAGACGGACGGAAAAGGTGCCTTGCAGGTAACTGTCACCGATCACATCCTGGGTCGGCCTGTAACCATCGAGCCCGATTTCATCAATCTGGCCACTGCCATCTATCCTACGGAGCACGAAGACATTGCTAAGTTTTTTAAGTTACCTCTTACTGATGACAAATTCTTTCTAGAGGCCCACATGAAGCTCAGGCCGGTGGATTTCCCCACCGATGGGGTTTTTGTTTGCGGTCTGGCCCACTACCCCAAGCCTGTGGAGGAGTCCATTGCTCAGGCTCAGGCGGCGGCAGCACGGGCTGCCACCGTGCTTTCCCAAAAGTATGTCATGGTGGAGCCTATTGTCTCCTCAGTGGATGCGGATGTCTGCATAGGCTGCGGCTTATGTGAGGCCGTGTGTGTCTTCGGTGCCATTAAGCTCGAGGAGGTGGCAGGTAAGGGGTATCGAGCTGTAAATATACCGGCCTCTTGCAAAGGCTGCGGTGTGTGCGCTTCCACCTGTCCGCAAAAGGCCATTGATATGCTCCACTTCAAGGACGGCCAGTTGTTGGCAGCCATTGCCGCAGTGGAATAATCTTGTGATAACTGCAGGTGGTAGGAGAAGGGGATATGAGCGAAGCTTTTGAGCCCAAGATGTTGGCGTTTCTCTGCAACTGGTGTGCCTATGCGGGTGCGGATCTTGCGGGAGTTTCCAGGTTCCAATACCCACCAACCATCCGCGTCATTCGCACCATGTGCTCCGGGCGGGTGGATCCTGTTTTTATTGTAAAGGCACTGCAGTCCGGCTACGATGCCGCCCTAGTCTTCGGCTGACACCCGGGAGAATGTCATTACCTGGAAGGTAATCTCTACGCGGAAAAGAAGATCCTGGCTACCCAGGACTTGTTGGATTATGCGGGTATCGGCCGGGAGCGCTTGCAGTTGGGTTGGATCTCGGCTGCCGAGGGACAGCTTTTTGCGGAGATGGTCACGGAAATCACTGAATTAGTCCAAGCCAGGGGCCCATTTGACGTTGCGGCTAATAAAATGGCCCTGGATGCAGTGCTTCGCACCCTGGAGACCGAGACGGTGCGATGGCTCATGGGAATGCAGCGGGAACTCACCGAGAAGGAAAACGTTTACGGTGAAAAAGTGAAAGCAGATGGTTACATGAAGCTGCTGGACGAGACAATAAAGAACGAATATCAGAAGAGCTTGATTTACCTCAGCCTGCAGGACGGCCCCCTCTCGGTGAGAGAGATCGACACCCGCATCAACATTGGCATCCAAAATGTCTCCACCCTCCTAACAGATTTGGAGGGTAGAGGTCAGGTGGAACTCCACGGCTACGAAGGACGGACCCCCAAGTTTGCTGGGATCTTTCTATAACTTGTTTGGTCCTTTGTGCCCTAGATTCGGAGTGCAGAAGTATTGAAAAGCCAGTCTTCAGCTTAAAGAAAACTTAAGGTATCGAGAGGATACAAGAGATGGCAGCCAAGAGCGGAAATTCCAAAGTTGGGTCGGTCATGGTGGTTGGCGCGGGCATTGCCGGCATTCAGGCATCCATTGATTTGGCGGAATCTGGCTTCTATGTCCACCTAGTGGACTCCTCCCCCAGTATCGGTGGCCTTATGCCCCAGCTCGACAAGACCTTCCCCACCAATGACTGCTCCATGTGCATTGTCTCGCCCAAGCTGGTGGATGCAGGAAGGCACCTGAACATCAATATCATTACTAACACCGAGTTGGACTCTGTAGAGGGCGAGGTGGGGAATTTTAAGGCCCATTTGGTCAATCACCCTCGCTTTATCGACCCGGATAAGTGCACAGGTTGTGGCGTTTGCAAGCAGCACTGTCCGGTGACTGCGGTGAACGAATTCAACGAGGGGCTTGACCGGCGCCCGGCCACCTACATCAAATACCCCCAGGCCGTTCCTCTGGCCTACGCTATTGACCGGGAGACCTGTATAGGCTGCGGCCTGTGTGAGAAGCTTTGTCTGGCCAAGGCCGTAGTCTATGACGAGAAAGAGCGGCGGACCACTGTGGAGGTGGGTGCGGTTATTTTGGCACCGGGAAATGAGGTTTTCGATCCAACTTCATTCGATACTTACAGTTACGCTCACCATCCTAACGTGGTCACCAGTCTGGAGTTCGAGCGCATTTTGAGCGCTTCCGGGCCCTACCAAGGCCATCTCATGCGCCCCTACGACCGAGAGGAGCCCAAGAGCGTAGCTTGGCTCCAATGTGTGGGCTCCAGGGACATCCATCATTGCGATAATGGCTACTGCTCGGCGGTCTGCTGCATGTACGCCATCAAAGAGGCGGTGATTGCCAAAGAACACTGCCACGAGCCCCTGGACACCGCCATATTTTTCATGGACATGCGCACTTATGGTAAAGACTTCGAGAAATATTATGAACGTGCCAGGGACGAGAAGGGGGTGCGTTTTATCCGCTCCAGAGTGCATTCCGTTGATCCTACTGAGGACGGAAATCTCAAGATAGCTTATGTGGATGAAGAGGGCACAGCTCACGAAGAAGATTTCGATATGGTGGTGCTTTCTTCCGGCTTCCAGCCCTCCAAGAGTAGCGTGGAGCTGGCCAATCGTCTGTCCATTGAACTGAATCACTATAAATTTGCGGAGACTACGAGCTTTGAGCCGGTGAAAACCTCCAGGGAAGGCATCTATGTATGCGGCGCCTTTCGTGACCCCAAGGACATTCCCATCTCGGTGATGGAGGCCAGTGCTGCCGCAGCCGCGGCAGCGATCCCTCTGGTGGAAAGTCGCTTCACCCTTACCAAGACAAAGGAATTGCCGGAGGAGCGCTTGGTAGCCGAGGAGGAGCCGCGGGTAGGTGTTTTTGTCTGCAACTGCGGGATAAACATCGGCGGCTACGCTGATGTGCCGGCGGTACGTGATTATGCCAAGAACCTTCCTCACGTGGTCTATGTC
>JASFKF010000135.1:0-5591 GCA_050118775.1 Syntrophobacterales bacterium | reverse complement strand
TGGCTGATCAACTTATCCTACTGATCAATAAATAAACATTCTAGACTTTGACTCATTCAAGTGCTCATCCCACATTTTTTGTTCAAGATCCTGATGGTGAAAGTGTGAATTAAGGGATGTAATACAAAGTCTGCTCCCATCTCTCCATGCAGCTCACCTTGCTTTTTCCTTGGTTGCTTTTCTGTAAGTCAGCAATTGCTCTATCATGTTGTGATGTCACTTTGTTTCAATAAAATTGGTATTAATCTTCCATAGTTAGGAAAAAAATCTCCAATATTCTTACATTGGACTTCTTGTGTTTTATCGGCTAACTAATTGAAAAACTGAGAAAAACTGCTTTTCATTTAACTTGGTATAGTTCTTTCAATAGCTCTGTCTGGTTCGATGAATCCACCGAAAGGGCTTTATCATGGCAGTTCTTCTATTCCTTGGTGCCCCTATCTTCTTAGCGTTAATTTTCCTATCTGCCACTTTTTATTACCGCAGCAAAGTCATTAGATGTCAGGAGAGGCTTCAACGAATGTGGGTTGAAAGCATGCTAAGCAATAAATCACCTGCCCAAAGAGTAGATGGTATCGACCTATTCTTTGACAGGAAGGAGAATCAATTTAAGCCTTTAATAACTGCGGAAGAGGATACCTACACGGCAAAATCACCATGAAAAGTGTTTGCCTACAGTGCGGTACCAATTTTAATTGGGATAAGCCAACAGTAGTCGCTTGGATTGGTGACAAACTTCTTTCTTTCTGCAGCACGAAATGCAGACATGCATTTCTAAACGCAAAACTCTCTAATCCTATTTGTGCTAGAGAAGGATGCGACCGCAGACTGCCAAAGGAAAACCGAATGCTTTGTGCCATTTGCTATCTTCAAGGTGACAATTATGGCGAACACCACGTTGTCATTTTTGACTCGATAAGTAGAGAACATTGGGAGGAAAAGGAAAAAGAGATTATCAAAAGACTTGAAGGAAAAGTACGAGTTTATAGTGCTGAAGATATGACGCAGGAAGAACTTAGTTCACTCGTGCCAAGTCAGAAAAGAAAGCAGAGTCATCTTTGAGAGAACACTGCGTGAGGACCCAGAAACCGTGAGGTGAGAGTTATGCCAGTTTTGGAAACTCCCAATCTAAAAAATCCTTTTTGTCGCAGAAGTGGACAAGATAGAAGGAGCAATAGAGAGCGCAGAACGAGTGTATCCTCCACAAAACAGCATGTGGATCGAAGGAATGGCGTTGACCGAAGAAGCGGTAAAGACAGAAGGAAACACGACTACTGGAATACTAACTACCGTTACTGGAATACTTAGAGGGTACTAAAACCAAAATCATGCTTCCTTCCGATTTACAAAGTCAGTCAGATTGCTCTAAATTAAGGGTAGTTCACGTCCCTGCGACCATTCTCCACGAGAGACAATCTTTTCGTTCTGCGCGGATCTAGTCGGATTGGCCTTTGCATTCTCAGTCAGAGTGGATCTTCCTTCAAACCCTGCTTTACTTTTGATAATTACCGACGGCTCTCTCACTCAGTCATGGGAGGTTTACCTACGATGACCCATACATGCCCTTTCTGCAATAGGAAGTTCTCAAATGATAAACCCCCGATGTTTATCGCCAGCGGTAAAGGAATTTATTTTTTCTGTAGCATTAGATGCCGAGACAAATGAGTGTACCCCAGTGTTTCCAGATTAAACAAGGAGCCAGCATTTTGTGAGAGAATCAATATATCCGGAACCTGATGGCTACCTCAAAATGGGTGTCCGGGACATTTTCGCAGGCTTAATATTTGTATCTTGCTTTGCCCTTGCAGTACTGGTGAGTAACATCTTGCCAAAGATCGTGCGCAGGACTAGCCGACTGTCGCCTGTTAAGATGCTCAGGTCAGCCGGGCAGAATAAGTAATTGTTAACCGAAACCTCCACCTCGCTTATTGTTTGGTCTGCCCTTATCGGTCTAGATAGGTTAAGGAGAAAGTCCAAGAAAACGTACTCAGATTCAAGGTAGGAAATGTTGCAGTGGCTTGAATAGAAAGTGCGAAATAGCGGGAATAGCTCAATTGGTAGAGCATCTTCCTTCCAGGAAGAAGGTCGGGAGTTCGACTCTCTCTTCCCGCTCCACAGCTAATCTGAAATCGGCAGGGTCAGAAATGGCCTTGCCTTTATTTTTGGAAACTGGAGATATCATACTTTAATCCACACTTTTGCTATTTTGGTCTAGCCACAATATCTAGGGTCAGACCGAAAGCTATACATCTCTCATAAAACTCCAAGATCAGATCAGCCAGCATCCCCTCCTTGGTTATAATATCCAGGGATACGAGGAGAATTAGGCTCTTTCAACTTGGAGCATAGTTTCTGACACTTTTCGCTTTTCTGGTTGCATTCGTTAATGCAATCCATAAGCTTCTTTGCCGACCACCTCCATCGATAACAACTTTGAACGCAGTCGCTAACCTCATCACCACACAGTGACATACATTCATCGTAGGGGTTTGGCTGTCCCTTTGAAGTGGCGCAGGCGCCTGTCAAAGTGACCAGCAAAACCATCAGCAATATTGTGACAGGCTGCATTCGCCTCACTTTCTTCCTTCTCTCCTAAACTCCCAAGGCGGGATGTGATTAGGGTCAGCCCAAAGCCCTCGTTTTGCATCCCTAGCTTTCAGTTGAAGGACGAACCATTCTTCGCACAATGGCAAAGTGCAGTAATAGTTATAAACCCACGCGAAACCTTCCTAAACCAATGCTGAATTTACAAGAACACCATCAACTCTCACCAGAGCTACAATCCTGCCGTATCTGTCTGTATCAATGTGATCGATCTCGACGATCTTTCCAAACACCATCTCCGAGGTAAACTGCTTCGCCTTCTTGCCAAAAGCCTGACCTCCTTCGGGGCAGTCAATCCCATACAGCCTAATCCTCACCTGCTTCTTATCTTGCAGTACGGTTATGGTATCGCCGTCTGCGATTCCGACCACCTTGCCTGACCAGGCCGAACTGAGGCAGGGGAAGATTAAGAGAAATATTAAGAATAGGGTCAGTGCTAGGATTTTTCTTCTCACTATAAAAATGTCCTTCTCACAGGATTTTCACAGTTGGGTGTTTGTCAAACCTTATGGAGATGGCAAATCCAGGTAGATCAAAGTCAATGACTTTCCTGAAACATTTTGAGCAGTAGGCGCGGGCTCCCCAATTGGTCAAATGGATGTCTATCCCATCCTCTCTTTGAAATACATCAACCACCGGATTTGCGCTCACCCTCTCCACGACACCACAATCTTTGCAGACAATAGGAAATTTTGCGACCATGGTTTTGACTCACTTTTCTCCAGAATCAAGTCACGAAAGAAGCAATTTTTGTATGCTGAGGTATCAGATTAAACTCATTATTCGGGGCTATTATAACTCGCGTTTGTCATTTCGAAGGACCGCTGAGAGAGTTGAAGGCCCACTTTTTCATTCGGTTTTATTTGAAGTGATAGGTCACTTGCAAGGGCAAAAGACTTAAGAATTGGTAGAAGTACTCAATATGTCGATTTTTCTTGACAAAACTGCCTTAAGATGTGGTATGAATAAAGCGCTGCGCTTACTATAGGTTTTTCACCTATCTAAATTGCCTCATTTCCATTTGTCTCACCTACCATTATTTCGAAAGCCTTTTTTGCAATCTCAACCTGCACGACTTTTGCATATAGATTCATCCAAATAGGTAGTCGAATATCGTCGTTTAACCAATGCTCTAACCCATAGGGGGAGCATCATGTCAATAAGGAGATTGCAGGGAACAATATCCAATTTCTTAGCTCTTGTCTTGCTGTTGATAACTTTCGTCTTTGTCTTCATCCTCAATCGTCTTGCACTGCGATAGTTTGATGGTTATTTTTTAACTCTATACTTGTACTTGGCAGGATGGCAGCCTAACATTCGCATTCTCATTGATGTTAGGCTTTAATTAATTGCCCAGTGGCTTTTTACTTTTCAGGGATCAGGGGTTTTTCCACAGTGGAACTTCCATGTATGCAGTGCAAAGAGTCATTTCGTGTAGATCACCTATGTGAAGTTCTATACTGCGCTGAGGGGGTCTATTTCTTCTGTAGTAAAGAGTGTAGCGAGAAATGGGTTTCTCCTTTTGCTTGCAGGAAGGAACCTGAGGACCAGCAGCAACTCTCAACGTGATTGACTCTACCCCTCCCTGCCAAAATGCCTACTTGCCGTGCATCCTTACCCCATTGGCTTTGATGGCCAGTGGGGTTTTTTTGTTGCATTTTCTCCCCCCATTCCTGTAGATTTGAAAACAGCAGCAGACCTTCTGAGTAGGTAAGAGAAACAATCCTCCCACAAATAGCCCTTCACAAAAGACTATGAAAGTTGACAACCGCCGCCACTCCAGAGCCAGGGTGAAATGGCCTGTTGTGATCCAGACTCCCACCGGCCTCGTTGATGGAAAAACTGAAGATCTCAGTCTGGGTGGTGCGTTCATCCGTTTATCGAGAGAATTGAACTCTAATCACAATCTGCCCTTGGTTCTTGATGTAAAAGGGCGGTTCATACCATGTAACGCTCAAATCGTCTGGTCTGACGAGCGCAACCTTTCGGATCAGAGAAAATTTCTTGGGATAGGAGTGCGTTTTACTCGTATGATGCTCCACGACAGAGAGTTTCTTTATAGTGAGATTTCAAATCACGCTAGGGGTAAATAAGCTATCTCCAATTACACGTCATGGGATGGAGTAGGAAGAGCAGTATAAGCAGCGCACAGGAGGACTACCAGTGAACAAAAGTGAGTTGATTGAAGAATTTGCAAGAAAAATGGGTATCACAATAAAAGATGCAGGAGTCTGCGTTAATGCCCTCTTCAACAGCATCTCTGATACTCTTGCCAAAGGTGGACGGGTTGAGATTCGAGGTTTTGGTAGCTTCAAGGTGAAAGATTATGAACCGTATTCTGGACGCAATCCGAAAACCGGCGAATCCATTCAAGTCCGTGGTAAAAAACTTCCTTACTTCAAGTTGAGTAGTATCATGCGAAAGCGCATTAATAAAAAAGCCATCGGGTAATAGACTGCACACAAAAGTCCCTTATCATAAAAATTTTGTCCTGCCTGTGGAAATGCGTTGCCAGAAATTGCAAAGCATTGAAGCATTACTAAATATTGTGCCGGTGTAAATGCCACAAAAGTGTGAATTAAGGGATGTAATCCCCACCTTCACAATCGTTGAGTTCGAACCTATAAATCTCTAAAATTTCTGCACCTTTCCCGTTGGGACTGCCAAATAAAATCAAGGGGTTGGGACTTCATCCTAACCCCTTTTCTTTTGCCTCCTGAACTTCCAGGGAGAAATTGGTTCAAGCTCACTCCATAAGCCTCGTTTTTCTATCTTCGCTCTCAGCTGGTAGTGTTTCCAAGTCTCACAAATCATCTCGTGGCAATGGTTGTTATAAACCCATGCCAGACCGGCCTTGACCAACTCCTCATTGAGCAAACTCTGTTCCACAGATACCAGTGCCACGGTTCGCCCGTGTTTGTCGGTACCCATGCGATGCACCTCCACCACCTTGCCTAAGACCATCTTGGAGGTGAACTGCATTGCTT
>JASFKF010000134.1:0-5645 GCA_050118775.1 Syntrophobacterales bacterium | reverse complement strand
TTCACTTTGGTGGTTTTTTCCTCGCGGAACCCGAGGGCTCTTCTGTAAAGGAAAGTTTGGATTTCATCCAGCAGCTCTCTCACCTTCTCTTTCACGCTATCCTTAGGCAGGTTTATCTTCTCTCCAGTATCTCGCCGGACAGCCAGCACTTCTCCTCGCTGGAGATCCCTCGGACCCACTTCAATACGAATGGGAATCCCAGCCTGCTCCCATTCATTAAATTTCCAACCAGGAGTATATTCTTCCCTGGCATCCACGCGATAACTTATTTCACCATCCAAGGAAGCCGCAATCTGCTCGATGTAACCCAAAACCTCTCCATGACCCTCTTTACCTTTAAATATTGGGATAAAGACCACCTGCAACGGCGCCAATCTGGGTGGTAGAACCAAACCTCGATCATCACCATGAGTCATTATCAGGGCGCCAATCATCCTTGTACTCATCCCCCAACTAGTTGCATAAACGAGCTGCTGCTTTCCATGCTGATCCTGGAAAGTGACGTCAAATGCTTTGGCAAAATTCTGTCCCAGATTGTGCGAAGTTCCCGCCTGCAATGCCTTGCCGTCCTGCATAAGCGCTTCGATGGTGTAAGTGTGCAAGGCCCCGGCAAACTTCTCCCGGTCGCTCTTCCGGCCAGGGAGAACGGGTATTGCAGCATATTCTTCGGCAAAAGTCTGATAAATATTGAGCATGCGCAGGGTCTCTTCCTCGGCCTCTTCCGCGGTCGCGTGGGCCGTGTGTCCTTCCTGCCAGAGAAATTCCGTTGTACGAAGAAATAATCTTGTACGCATTTCCCATCGGAGAACATTGCACCACTGGTTGATCAAAAGCGGCAAGTCCCGGTATGACATAATCCACTTTTTAAACATGGCCCAGATTATAGTCTCCGAAGTTGGCCTAATCACAAGTGGCTCTTCCAGTTTCTTGCCACCACCATGAGTGACCACCGCGCACTCAGGTGCAAAACCCTCCACATGTTCAGCCTCTTTTTCAAGAAAACTCTCAGGGATTAACAGGGGAAAGTAGGCATTCTCGTGACCAGTTTCTTTAAACATTTTGTCAAGATAGGACTGCATCTTCTCCCACAGAGAATAGCCATTCGGGCGAATTACCATGCATCCTTTCACTGGTGAGTAATCAGCCAGCCGCGCTCCAATAATCACATCCGTATACCACCTGGAGAAATCTTCGCTTCGCTTGGTGATCCCTTTTTTCATTTTCCCTAGTTACCTCCCCCATTCCGCCTGAAAGCGCTAAAGACGTTAAAATCGTTCAAGCCGTTGAAATCGTTAATTAGTTCATTAGGTAATTAGTTGATTAGTAAACGGTAAGCGTTTTCCACGGCTTCTGCGATCTTTACGAATTAGCTAATTCTCTAATTTTCTAATTAACTGTCTATTTGCTGCTCGCCGTCCGCTACTAGCTGTCCTCAGGAAAATACGCTAGGTGATTTCTTCGTCAACCATTAAGGAAATTTCTTTGAGAAGTCTAGGAACCAAATCCCCTTCAGGCAGCTTCTCAATTATCTCCCCTTTTTTGAAAAGAATTCCCTGGCCTCGCCCTCCTGCTATGCCCACGTCTGCCTCCTTTGCCTCTCCTGGTCCATTGACCACACATCCCATAATAGCAACCTTTAGTGGGGTTTTGACCGTTAACAGACGCTTCTCTACTTCATGGGTCAGACCAATAATGTCTATCTCACAGCGACCACAGGTGGGGCAGGAAATTACTTCTACTCCCCTCGCCCGCAGCTTCAGTGCCCTCAGGATTTCATAGGCGGCCTTTATTTCATCGATTGGGTCACTGGTAAGAGATACCCGAATAGTGTCACCAATACCCTGAGCCAGCAACAAACCAATGCCAATTGCTGACTTCGCCGTGCCGCTGATTAAAGTCCCCGCTTCAGTTACACCCAAATGGAGAGGATAGGAAATTTTGTCAGCCAGGAGCCGGTAAGATTCCACCATGGTCATCACATCGGATGACTTCAAGGATATTTTGATCTCGTGAAATTGCAGGGATTCAATTAATTTTATCTGGCGAAGAGCACTTTCCACCATTGCCTCAGGGGTGGCACCGCCGTAACGCTGGTGCAAGTCTTTATCCAAAGACCCTGAGTTCACGCCAATGCGAATGGGCACCCTCCTCTCAGCTGCTGCCTGTACAACTTTGGCCACGGCCTTCTCGCCGCCAATGTTACCGGGGTTGATCCGCAAGCCATCGACTCCGGCCTTCAGTGCTCCAAGAGCTAACCGATGATCAAAATGAATATCGGCGATGAGGGGTATGGGAGCTTCCTGTTTAATGGTTTTTAAGGCCTCTACTGCCTTATCATCCAATACGGCAAGTCGAATGAGTTCGCAACCCACCTCAGCCAAACGGTTAATCTGTTGTAAGGTGGCGCCAATATCGCGAGTGTCGGTACTGCACATGGATTGAACCACTACAGGAGCATCGCCTCCAACGGCAACGTTCCCAACATGGATTTTCCGAGTTTCTTTTCGTCTGATTCCCATTTCAGGATTCTTTACTAAAGTCAGAGATGAGAAACTATCTACTCAAATAGAATTTAAAAGGTGTAAGGCGAACGGTCAACGATTAAACCGTTAAAATCTGTTATTCGTTATTTGTTATACGTTATACGGAGAAGCCCAGCCTACAACTTGCTTTTCTTTGGCCTCTGACGTTTTAATTACGTTTTTCCTTTGAGCTGCGAGCTAAATGGGCGACTTCTACGATTTCTACGTCTTTTACGATTTTTACCAGTTCCCGAATTCTCTAATTCTCTAATCAACTGCCTGCCCTCTACCGATTACAACAAATGACAGCGAAGCGTAGTGACCTAATGACGGCGCAGCCATATGACACGAAGCTCGAAAAGAGCTGAGCACTGCTGCCAGCTGATCAGAGCCTTTCTCGCCTATGAACTACAGACCAAAAACGCGGGGGAGCACTACACTCCTTACCCGCGTTCTTTTTTAAATACTGCCCCCTTGGACAGTGGCACGAATTTCACAGGGCGTCAACATCGATTTGACGGATAAATGCTTTAACCGAATCCATCCACTGTTGGAGTTTACAATCTTCAGCCTCGGGGTCACATTTTCTAACTCCAGTGTCATCGGCACACTCAATTTTGATCACCTTCCCTGTGGCGTCTGTGACTTCTTGCTTGAAGGGACAGTCGTCTAACCTTACTGATCCCTGACCCTCAATTATCCCCTCACGCTCCTCCACATCTTCACTATCAGCTGTGATAGGCACCTTTTTCGCTGTCCAATTTCCCATTCTTCTTCTCCCTATTGTTAACTAGCCTTTAATTTTAAACGAGATTTTCGCCTCCACGCAAGATGTTTTTCCAGCCTAACGGTTTTAGTCAATTCGTTGATTGGTTGATTGGTCAATTCGTCATAATTTCAAAACGTAAACGGTAAACGGTGAACGGTAAACCGTTAAGCACTTGCCTATTAAACCAATTCCCTAATTTTCTAATTCTCTAATTAACCACCTGCCAGCTGTCTTCTGTCTTCTGACTCCCCACTCCATACCCTATGCCCCATCACCCATCACCCATTGCCTATAACCTTTTGTGACGCTATGCGCTATGCGCTATGCACTCTGCGTTTAATAGGCATCACTATCCACGTGAGCTTCTAGATAGCGATAGTCCTCCGCCCCGTTAGCAAACACCCCCAAATTACCAAGCCGAATACTTGAGAGTCCGGCAGCTTTAGCATTCTCGTAAGCTCGAACTATGTCTTCAACAGTTGGAGTTTCAAAATTCTTCATCTTGTATTGAGGGAAAAATGCCAGAATGGTGAATGGAATATTAGGATCAACAGCGGCCAAACGGTTGGCAATCCGTCCCAACTCTTCAGCCTCCACCACCCCAGGTATATACAGGGAAAGTACTTCAACAACGAAATTTCTCTTAAGCATTTCCTCTGGCAATTGCAGAATCCACTGGTTGTCGCAGCCTGTTAGCCAACGGTGTTGGTCTGCACCTTCGGCCTTGATATCTAGCCAGAAGCCGTCTGTACCGCTCTCTCTCAGCATGTCCAAATTATCGGGAGTCAATCCATATCCGTTCGTTTCAATAAGGACCCAAAGGTTGGTATTGTTCTTGACAAGTTGAGCACACTGGGCGTAGAACTCTGGGCGACAAGTGAGATCACCACCGGTGAAACCGACTATATTTCTTGCCGGACCAAAACCCTGTGGACTTATGTTAATGTCTTGAGGCTCTAAAACCCCGGGACAGCGAGGGGACCGCTCACCAGTAAGAACACAGGAACCGCAACAGTGGCAAGATTCGTGTGCATGCCAGGCAGTACAGCGCTCCCGCGGCTCCATAAGTGTTACTTGTTTCTCGTAACTTTTTACGTTTAGCAAAATGTCATAGGGGCTGAGCCACTCTCCTGTTGCCTCTTTACTAAAATACCAGGAGTGGCATTTTCTGCAGGAAAGGTTGCAACCTGATTGGTAGATGGAGAAATAATTCTCAGGTCTGGAAAGATGCATGCTGGTAATTAAACGCTGCAATTCACCCTCTTGCAGACGCAGGGTTGCCTCACAGGCCAACTGGCGTCTGCTTCCCGTTGCCACAAGGCAATTTCCAGGACGATAGCCCTGTTGCATCAAGTTGCATGTTTTTTTACTTGGAGCGGGTTCTTTCATCGTTCGACGATTAGTAAATTAGAGAGTTAGAAAATTTGTTAATTCGTAAACGGTGAGTGGTGAACGGTAATCGGTATTGGTAAGCGGTAAGCAGCAAGCCGTGAGCGGTTAAGCATTAAAAATATTTGCCTAATTCTCTAATTTCCCAATTTCCTAATTGACTTGCTGACCCTTGCCCACTGTTTACTGTTTACCGTCGACCCGAAAACCATGGTGGCTCATGCCGTTTGATATCAACCTGAATTCGGTCCGCCCGAACACCCATGTCAAGTAAATCAACAACCTTGCGCAGATCATCCGCCATTCTGACAATTGCAGCATAGGAGTGAACTAATTCTCCAGGGGCATTCGAAAAATCGCTATAAGTATTGCGAATCAGATGAGAACTTTTTTCCAAGAGTTCTAGAGCCGGATGATATGACCCTAACCTGACGAGCACGCTAGCCTTGTTGGCCATTAGCCCTGTTCGGATGGATAAATCGGTCCCCCTGATCGCCAACCCCTGGTCAAAGTAGGCGATCGCCTTATCAAATGATTCCTCTCGAGCGTAAACATATCCCAGGTCCCGGCACACGGTAGCTCTTTCCTTATCCATTCCTTTCTCTTGGGCATAATCCAGAGCGCGGTGGAAGTAATGGAGGGCCCGGAGTACCTGCTGATCGCCGTAAGACTCGTGGGCTAATTGTAACCACAGTTTAAACTGTTGTTCTTCTTCAAATACCACAGAACTTCATCCACGAAATAAAAAAGAACCGAAGCACATTAGAAGCCAAATTACCGATAAAAGTTTACGTATTGCTTCAGTTCTCTGATACAAATCTTTGTCTTCTGCTCACTGCTTACTGCGCGAAGCGCCCTGAGCCTGTCGCAGGGCCTGCCATCAATGAACCGTAACCGGTCCCTCCTGATCTTCGGTCTGCTTGTCTTCCTCCTGTTCCCGTTGCTGCAGCTCAAGAAGATAGTTG
>JASFKF010000133.1:0-5688 GCA_050118775.1 Syntrophobacterales bacterium | reverse complement strand
GAAATGTACAAGCAGCACCAGGAACAAATCTATCCGCAGTTCCGGAATCAGGAATGCCGGGTAGAGAACTGTCTGGCAAATATAAGCCCCAAGGGCCAATACCACATATAATAAGAAGGTACGCATTACTCCTGTCGTTTCTGTGCGCCTGTCATGGCCGGCTCTTCGGGCGGCGACTGAATGACTACCAGCACTTCCTCCAACCTACCAAAGTTCACGGCGGGCTCCACTTCCACCCGCTGAAAGAGGCCTGAACTGCCGCGCACAACCTCTTGCACTGTACCCACGAGAAGGCCTTTAGGAAATACGCCACCCATTCCCGAGGATATTACCTTGTCGCCCACCTGAACGTCTTCATTTCTCTGAACATATTTGAGCAGACAGAGTTCCAGTCCTAAACCCACTAACACACCGCGAGCCCTTGAGCGTTGGATGTAGGCGTCCACCGCACTGTTGCCGTCCAGGATCAAGAGTACCTTAGCATGGTGATTGCTCACCCCAATTACTCTTCCCACCAACCCCTCGGCGCTTACCACTGCCATATCCCTCACCACCCCATCATTTCTGCCTTTGTCAATCAGAATGGTCTGAAACCAGCCTGAAGGGTCAAAAGCCACCAGCTGGGCGGGCAATAAAGGGGTAGCAATGGATTTCTTGAAGTTCAGCAGGGCTCGCAACCGTTGATTGGCGAGATCGGCCTCACGATAACGGTTAACTTGGAGCTTCAATTCTTGTAGTTCTCGCTTTAAAGCCTGGTTTTCCTTCTCTAGCCCCACCAGATAAAAATAGCCTCGCCAAATGCTGCCAATTCCCCCAATGACCCCCCAAACCGCCTTCTGCACTGGCGAAGTGACTCCCACCACCAGCGACTCAAAAAAGCTCATGTTCTCACGGCTATGGAGATTGGCGGAAATAAGGCTAAGGGCGAGAAGAAAAATAAGGATGGGAATAATGAATTTCCGTGCTTGACTGGTCACCGGCACCTTGGTTTCTCGGCGCGGAGGCTTTAACTATCTCCACGCACACTCCTGTCTTGATTCGTGCTATCTAGGCTATATCATGACCTCCCTGAGAATATCAAGATTATCAAGTGCCTTTCCGGATCCCAGTACCACCGTCGATAAGGGATCCTCGGTTATGGTAATGGGGAGTCCGGTTTCTTCTCGAAGAAGCTTGTCAAGGTTTTGCAGCAGCGCTCCACCACCGGTAAGGACAATGCCCCGGTCCACAATATCTGCGGCGAGTTCAGGTGGGGTCTGCTCGAGGGCTATCTTTACTGTCTCCACAATAGTCTCGATCTGTTCGCTTATGGACTCCCGCACCTCATCAGAGTCAATTTCTATAATCTTTGGTATTCCCGAGACGAGGTCACGACCTTTAATCTGCATCCTTTCAACCTTATCACCAGCGAAGGCATTGCCTATGGTGGTCTTGATCAGCTCAGCTGTTCGCTCACCGATGAGCAGGTTGTACTTGCGCTTGATGTGTTGGAGGATGGCTTCATCCATTTTGTCACCCCCCACTCGCACCGACTTGCTGTAAACAATACCGGCCAGAGAAATTACTGCCACCTCAGTGGTGCCACCCCCAATGTCAAGTACCATGTTGCTAGTCGGCTCAGTGATGGGAAGCCCTGCACCTATGGCGGCGGCCATGGGCTCTTCAATGAGAAACACCTCTCGGGCGCCGGCTGATTCTGCCGACTCCCTCACCGCCCTTTTCTCAACTTGAGTAATTCCCGACGGCACACACACGATGATCCGGGGCCGTATTAGGGAGCGGCGGTTGTGCACTTTTCTAATAAAATGCCGAAGCATGGTCTCGGTTATCTCAAAGTCGGCTATGACCCCATCTTTCATGGGCCGAATGGCTACGATGTTGCCGGGAGTGCGACCCAGCATCATCTTGGCCTCTTTACCCACGGCCAGAACCTTGTTGGTGCCTCGGCCGTCTTTGCGCACCGCCACAACGGAAGGCTCGCTCAGCACAATACCCCTACCTTTAACGTAAACCAATGTATTGGCCGTACCCAGATCAATGGCCAGATCACTGGAAAACCAGCCCAATATGGGATCCAGAATCACGGGCTAACTCCCTTCGTATTCGATGAAATCGTAAAGCTGAAATCCGCTGATAAATAGCATGAAGGCCAAATTTTATCAAATATTATCTTCAAGCCCTGATATTTCACCAATTGCCTGCTGCTACCAGGGATATGACTGTCCTTCTGGGCGTCCTCGGGTATCGGACCCTGCGACTTACTGTTCAAGTACGTCTCGGATCCAATCCCCTGCGGTTGCCCGGTGGCACAGCCACCTACATGGTCTCGCGACAGCAATTGGTGAAATATCAGGGCTAAAACTTTCAAGGTTTATTCACATCAGAATAAGAAGTAAGGAGTCAGAATCCAGAATTCAGGAGAAAAGCAATCAAAATCGAGTTCCTCTTAGCTTCTGTTTTCTTCGCCGCGTCTCCGTCTCTCCCTTTCCCCGTGTCGTGTCCTTGTGCCTAGTGCTCAGTGCTTAGTGGCCTGCTGTCTGCTGCCAGCTGAGCGTAGCTCCATGCTCTATGCCCTGTGCCCTATGCCAATTTGTTGCACGGCGTGATGGATCGTGTTACTATGCCTCACTTTTTGACAGTCCACCTGACACAACTGACCAAAGCAAAGATAAGAGGAAATATGTTCAGCTTAGGTGTTCCTGAACTCCTGGTAATTTTAGTCATCGTTCTCCTGATTTTCGGCGCCAAGCGCTTACCGGAAATCGGCAAAGCCTTTGGAAAGAGCGTCAGAGAGCTCAAAAATGCTACCGGCGGCGACAAGGACGAAATATCCACCTGGATAAAGGAAGACAAAGAAAAATCCCCACCTGGATCAGAGAGCAGTGAGGAAAAGAAGGACTTTATTCAGGAGAAGGTGGAAGATATCCCCGGAGTCAAAGAAGCCAAGGACATAAAAGAGACCGCCAGCAAGATAAAGGCGGCCAGTAAATTCTTCCTTAAGAAGTAACCCCGGTCAGGTTACCAGACCTCCAGCCTTAAACCATCCAACACAACCGTTTCGGAAGCAATTGGAGTAATGGAGTTCTGGAGTATTGGAGTAATGTAAAATTTTCACTTAATAATTCTCTCTCGACCCCATCACTCCACCACTCCATCACTCCAGTACTCCAGCGAATCCCCCTTTAGAAACATGACCGTCAAATCCCAACAACGGTCTGCCTCTGGACTCGTTTCGGAAAATCACACCTCCACTGCCACCACTGTTACATTGTCTTTGCCGCTCTCCTTTAGAGCAATTGAGACGAGGGAATTCAGCTTCTTGTGGAGTTCACTATTCGAACGAAGAAGGGACATCAGCTTTTCTTCGGGGACTCTATCGTGGAGCCCATCCGTGGTGAGAAGGAGAAGATCATCCTTGTGTAAGGTAAAAGATCCGGTCTCCTCTTCAAATTCACCACTACCGATGAAGTCAAAAAGAAAGTTTCTCCCTGGATGAACCCTTGACTCCTCCCTAGTAATTTCTCCCTCTGTCAGGAGAAAACCTGCCATGGTGTCATCCTCAGTTATTTGAGTTAGCTCATCTCCTCGGAATAGGTAGAGCCTGCTGTCTCCTACATGGGCCCAGAATAGAGTTTTTCCCTTTATAAAGGCAGCGGTCAAGGTGCTACCCATACCCTTCAAATCTGGTTCTTTTTCCACTGCCGCGAATATTCTTTGATCAGCCTCTTGCATCAAACCGACGAGATGGGCCTCAGGGGTTTGTGAATCCGGCTGGAAATCGTTTAGTTTCTCAATAACCACTCCAGATGCCTCTAGGCCAGCCGGCGTTCCACCGGCACCATCAGCAACGGCGATAAGAACAGAGTCGCCTGAAAACTCTTTAATTAAGAATCGATCCTGATTTTGGTCTTTCACCAGCCCCACGTGCGTTACCGCAGCAGTTTTCATTAGCTCCCGTTCTCCCGGGCCCCTTTTAATCGAACAATCGCAAGTTTATTCTACTGTAGTAAATTATATGCACTATTTATCAACAAAAATCCACAAACTTTCACCTCCGACCTTCTATCTTTCCAATTCCGAAATCCAAAATCCGAAATCATTTGTCTTCTGTCGTATGCCCTCTGTCTGTTTAGCCAGCTGAGCCAGTTTAGCCGGTTATCTTAAGCCGTCAGCTTTCAGCTTATTTTCATAAGGTCCTGTAGGAGCAAGCTTCGATTGCGACCTGAAGGCCTCTACCTCTTACAATACATGACAGCGCAGCGTAGTGACCTAATGACGCCGCAGGCAAATGACGCGAAACCCCATCTGCCCGCTGCCAGTTGTCAGCTGTCAGCTGATCCTCCATGCCCTATGGTCTATGCCCTATGCCGGTTAAGCCGGTTCCCGCCAGACCTCCAGCATGGTCAAGTCGTCGCTTGCCTCTGCCGTGCCTCGCCAAAGATTGACCGCATCCAGTAACCCTTTACCATAAGGAGGCCCGCTTGCCGATTTGATGTGGCCTTTTACACGATCACTGCTAAATAACTCACCCCTTTGGTTCTCTGCCTCAGTAACCCCGTCAGTTAAAAAAAGGATCGATTCTCCGGGTGACAGAATAATTTCCTTTCTCTGATACTCAGCATCCGGTGTTACGCCTAATGACATCCCTTTTATTTGGGGTACATCTCGCAATTTACCACCAACCACCCACAAGGGTGGCAAATGACCGCCCTGGGTAAACTGCATTCTGCCATCGGCGGGCCAATATCTACCTAGAACAATAGTGGCGAAGAAACCTTCATCCACAGTCAACTCATAGATACCTTTGTTCACGGTCTCCAGGAGTTTGTCCACCTCATGGCGCAGTAATGCTTCACTTCGTATCTTTGTTGATAATGCCGCCATGATAAGAGCAGCAGGTAGACCCTTATCGGAAACATCTGCCACATAAAGCAGCCAACTTTCGTCATCCATTCGAATGACATCGTAAACGTCTCCGCCTACGAAGGCTGCGGGCATTGACACGGCCCAAACATGACTCCCCATTCCCAAATCAGGTAGTTTGGGCCAGAAAAGGGATTGGATCTTGGCTGCCGCCTCCAGTTGAACCTCCATCCTCTCCTGTTGAAGACGGAGTTCAAGAAATCTCGATCTGGTTATGGCCGTGCCGGCCAGGTCCGCAAAGCACTCCAAAAGGGATTCATCAAAGCCGTCAAAGCATGGCTTATCCTTTGAGTTAAGTACGTTGATCACCCCGATAATGTCGTCACCGTAGAGCAAAGGAGCGCAGAGAAGGTTACGGGTGATAACGCCTGTCTTTACATCGGCTTTCCCGGAAAATCTGTGGTCCTTTTGCGCATCTGCAATGTTTATGGGTTGTTTGTTTTGGGCGACCCAACCGGCAATGCCTTCGCCAATTCTAAGTTCCACTGCGCTCTTGAGGACTTCACTCGCTTTTTCTCCCAAAAACTCGTCCTTTGCCGCGGCGAATTGCAAAACCTCTCGTTGTTCATCGTAGAGCATGATAGATGCGGCTTCTGCATTGGTCACATTCCTGGCAAGGTCCAGAAGCACGGGCAATAATGCCTCAAGAGATTCCATGTCCGCCAGGGACTGATGTGCTTCGATCAGCCTTTTGAGCGGTCTGGGAATTTTTTTCTGGGTATCTTCGCGATCTTTCTCAGCCATGATAGATAAATTCCCCTCACC
>JASFKF010000132.1:0-5698 GCA_050118775.1 Syntrophobacterales bacterium | reverse complement strand
TCGCTCCTGTAGAACAGCCATTCAAAAAACACACGCATACAATTAATAGGGCCGCCCCCATGGTAAAGTTAACTATGCCATAGAACTTCCTCTCAGGGTGGCCACTGTGATTCATAATTGGCATTACATTACTAATCAATGAGCTTCAAGATAACGAGAACCAATACAACTATGACCAGCACCGCTATGATCACCCCGAGTATGCCACCCTGCGAGAGTGAGTCAATCTGCATAGCCAGGCTATGGACTTCCTCATTGGACAATTGATTCAGACGCTCTTGAATCTCTTCTTCAGAGAAACCTAAATCCTCAAGCCGCTGCTTGACTATTTTGTTCTCAAGGGTCTTCTTTATGGTCTGAATATCTTGCTCCCGCATCAGATCGGCCCGTGAATCGGAGGATGGAATGAAGGCCGCTTCAACTCGAGGAACGAGGCTGATGAAACTCAAAACGAGGATGAGCAAGATAGTCGTACGTTTAGCCAAAGCAGTTTTGTGGAACTTTTGCATTTGTCTCCCCTCCTTCTGCAGTTGTCTCCGTTATACTTAAAAGTCTCCATGCTATGCTGGTTGTAGCGTTACAGAAAACAGGGCAAGATAATTCTCTGAGGTCGTTCCCATAGTGAGTGAGACGACCAGTGAAGACCACTGAAGGTCGATTATACCCACCTCATGGAACTTGTCAATGGGGGTCCGGCCCCAAGTCGTACCGCTCCACCCGCTCAAAATGGTCGGGGTTCTTGGTGAAATACCGGAACAGGTCACGGACAATAGGCCGTATGGAAGAGCAAGGGCTTAGCTATTTTGTCTAAGTCCTTTTTTTGTCCAGGTTGCCTGTGGTTGTTTAATATCGGGCGCACCTATTTTTGTTGCGCTTTCATTTGGCACGTCTTAATCATTTTATATACTTGTTTGAAAACGTCATATAGCCGCAAAACACCAACAATGTCTTTTTCTTCACCGCTTACAACAAGTAAGTTTTGATGATAACCTACAATAAGTTGATGAATTGCTTGATTAAGTGTCGCATTTTCCGTAATGTAATTTCCTTCTACAGGTGTATAGTCTATATTTTTTACTTTAATTTGTGCAGCCTTACCACAGATGTCACCGAGAGGTTGTTGCCACAGTTGATAGTTCGCCGCCATCTTTTTCAAGAATTCAGCGCTAAAACCAGAAAGTGCAATGGATCTCACGTCGCCAATCTCTCGATAAGCGGGTTCAAGACCGCTGAGCACTTCTAGGTCGCTTAAGAGGCCTACGATTCGGTTGTTATTGTCATGCACGAGAATGACACGGTATTTGTATCTTTTACGGTCAAATTTTCGGTGTGCCTTTTCCAAAGTCATAACCGCTTCATAGAGAGTAGCCTCTTCAGAAACGCTGGAATATTCAGAGAGATCCACCATCAAGTCCTTGACTTTTATCGACTCCATAAGCTAGCTCCAAGCAAGTTTGCTGATAACCATAAGGCAAGAAATGTTCACACCTAATGGTTCAGCCCATGCCAAAAACAGCCAGTGAGGGGGAATAAGGAAGCTGAGAGGGTTCAGAGAGGTGAAACCTTTACTCCTCGATCTATGTGTGGAATTCCTCTGGAGGGCTTACTCTGAACTTGCAGTCTCGCCAAGAACCGGAAGGACCGCGTTTACCCCAATAATAAAACCCTCGAGCCAGTTAATAAGTTCCCGGCTGCTCCCTTTGTCCTTCACCCAGTAGCGGAATTCTTCTTGCAACTCGGCATAGATCGACTTCTGCAGCACCTCGGTTTCTTGTGGCTTGCGGAGCTCTTCGGTGATTCCCACTGTTTGCAAGCAATTGTTCACTACTGATCTGAACACCTTTGAACCACTATCAAAGTTGGCATCGATGTAAGTATGTACAATATCCTTGCAGCACTTTTTCAATTCATTTCTATCTATCATGACAGTTGCTCCTCTTAGCCCGGATATTTCATGAATGACTTGCTGCGACCACGGATATGTCCGTCCTTCCTGGAGTCCTCGGGTGTCGGCTCCTGCGACGTACCGTTCAGGTACGCCTCGGAACCAACACCCTGCGGTGGCCAGGTGGCACGCCCATCTTCATGGTCTCGCGACAGCAATTCATGAAATATCCGGGTTAGGTTTTCAAATCTGTGTTTAATGATCCTTTCGCCTATTATGATTTTGATTAATTGACCAAACACATCATCAGTACCCGTGCATAGTGAAGCAATTTGTTGGCCTTGCTGCCCATTCCGAACTGACTGATGTCTTTGACGCCTTTTCGGCCAAGCAGCAAAATCCCATGATGCCCCTCATCCAATTCTTGGAGAATATCCCTGGCGATTCCTTGTTGTTGCCTCTGGAACTTCACAAGCACGTTCTCCTCTGGAATCCCTGCAGAAATAAGTCTTGCTTTGCCTTCCTTTGCAATACTTTTTGCTTTTTCCAAATACGCTTCCATTCGCTGAGCCATGTTTTCCTGCTGCTCTTCCCCACTCAGATCCCTTATGATGTCCCAATAAGATGAGGTGTGAAGCTCCGGGGCCACAGGAGGAATCACGTGAAATAGGGTAAATTTGCTCTCTTTGAGGTGGGAAAAATAGCGGATGGTGTGGTCCACTACCCGGCGGCTGATTCCTGCGCCCACCACAGTAACCAGTACATTCTGAGAAGCAATACGTGGATCAATCATCCAGAGGGGTAGGTGATATGCCATATTGATAAGCTTGTAGGTAACATGCCCCATGACCTTTTGCGCCAGGGTTCTGGCGCCCCATCGGGCCAGGGCAATTGCTGCAAAATCTTCTTTATTGGCCAGATTAATCATTGAGATCACAGGGTCTTTGCACTTTTCCTCGTAAGCTGTATTTACTCTCTCAGGGTCAAATCCCGCACCTATTGCCGCCTCTTTGGCTAGTCTTATGATCTTTTGTCTTTCTTGGCTCCAGAGCTGCAGGTGCCTTTCAACCTCCTCCGGACTCAGAGATGGTTCAAAAATGTGGGAAGGGTCGGGTTCGGGAATGCCATGAAAAATAGTCATCTTGAAGTTCTCATTGTCTTTAAAAAGATTTGCTGCCGCGGCCACAGCCTCCCTGGCAAAATCAGAGCTATCTACCCCGAATAACACTTTTTTTTCTTTAGTCATTGGTCTTGCCCTCCAACAAAATCAAAATTTGCGAAAAAGTCTTTCTTTGGGTCGTTCATGGATGAAACTGCACACAAGGGAATCTTCCCATAGTCCGTCAGCCAATTTCCTCAACCACGGTTGAAGTCTCGATCAGTTCCAGGTGGCTTGACATAGCCTTCAGTGTATCCAGATCAATTTCACCTGCTGGGTAGAACTTTTCGGGATCATCCGTTAGTCGATAGAGGGTCAAGTAGTGATCGATGGCCTTGCGGAGATTTCTGCACTCTTTCACCGAAAGCTCTATTTTCACCTGATGTATCCGTTTATCTGTTATTTGCATGTTTCCCTCCTAGCCCGGTTGTTTCATGAATTGCGGTGGCAGCAAGTGATTTAGGAAACATCCGGGCTAAATCCCCGGCGACCATTGCTTACTATCAGATCAACTCGATAGGAAGCTCTATGGTCACCTTTCTATGCGAGTCAGTCTCACTAGCAAGGCTAATCTGACCTCCATGATCTTCGATGATTTTCTTGCTCATGGCCAAGTCCAGCCCCGGATCGTCACTGTGTCGATTTGAGAAAGGGTTAAACAAATTTTGCAGGATACCAGGGGGAATTCGCGCGGTGCTTTCTTCAAAGTAAATGCCAATGGTGTCCCAGCAAACCTCAGTTTGAATGGTAAACTTTTCCGTTGGTTGCATGAACTTCATAAGTCTGCGGGCGAAGCTCGAGAGAGCCTCACGCATGAGGTCTTCGTCGAAGTAGGAGTCTGGCACATCAGGGTCGAGGTTTATGCGCATCTCCACCCCGCTAGCTTTGAGTTCAGGCTCCAAAGCTATAAAAACCCGGGTTACCAGTTTGTTGAAATTGCCCATTGCCTTGTTGGGTTGTAAGGGCCGCACATAGTCCCTCATGTTTTTGAGCACTCTTTCGAGCCGCTTCACTTCGTCTATGATGATTCGCGCTTTGGGCTTCAAATGAGGATGCAGTTCGGGTGCGTTCAGTATGGCAGTGGCAAAACCACCGATGGAAACAAGGGGATTGCGAATTTCATGGGCCAGATAAGAGAACATCCGCCCTATGGTGCTTAGCCGGTCGGAATGGGCCAATCTTCTCTCGCATAGAACCTTCTCTTCCTGCAGTTCAATAACTTCCCAGAACAATCTGGCGCTGAGGTGTCCCATTACTTTGAGATGTCTTGGCTTGCTTTTTATTATCTCTTCCAAAATGTCGTCGCTGCCGGTGATCTCAATGAGCAAGTGGAGGTCCTCCAAATCAAAGAGGTCTCGAAAATCTTTGCTGGTGTAAATCCCTTTGTCACGGGCATAGACTAGACCTGGTCCATTCTCATTTGGGTCTGCCACGCCGACAATGTTGACCTGAATGTGGCGTAAGGTGTGAGTTTCGAGAAATGTGATTAGAGACTTGCAGCCGGGGCCTCCTCCCACCAGGGCAATATTGACCTCACCAGGCTCTGTCTCCGGATAGTCTCTGTGTTTTGCCTGGTCCGGGATTATCATATCTTTTGACCACCGCTTCGACTTGAGAGGTAATATCCTTCCAGAAAAGCCGCAGACGCAGTTTCGTTATGGGAACCCAACTGGTAAAGAAACTTCATAATTTTGTTTTCTCTTGCCTATCCTCAGTTCCGGTCTTTGGCAAAATTACTGTGAAAACTGAGCCCTTACCAAGTTCACTTTCCAAGAGTACCCGTCCTCCGTGGGCCTCAACAATGGCCTTCACCACTGCCAGACCCAGACCAATCCCTCCTATCTCCTCTGCATATCTCCCCCGATGAAAAGGTTCAAAAACAGCATGGAGATCTTCGGCATCTATGCCTCTTCCTTCATCCATGATCTTGATACTAACGTCATGGTCGGTCTGCTCAGTGAGGATGGTAACTGTCCCCTTCCCGACGGTGAATTTAAAGGCATTATCCAACAGATTGGTAAGGACTCTGCGCAAACGCGCGGCATCTGCTTCAATAAGGGGAAGATCCTCACTGTTTTCAAGTTTTAGCTCAATTCCCGATTGTGAAGCCCTGGGATGATATGCTTCAAAAAGTTCCAGCAGTTCTTTATCTAGAGAGGTGGCGCCTAGGTTCAGACTCAGCTTACCCGTCTGCAGACGGGAGAACTCAAGAAAGTCATTGATCAAATGATCCAGTTTCCCAGCCTCTCTTCTTATTATCTCGAGGTACTTTTCTCGCTTTTCTTCGGCCATGTCGGTGGTATGAGCCAAAAGTCTGAGCACAAATCCCTGGATGGCAATTAGTGGTGACTTCATATCATGGGCAAACATTGACATGAGATTCGCCTTTTCCCGTTCCAGAGCTTTTAACTCACTAATGTCCTCAAAGGCCTCCAAACCGCCTATGAGGCTGTCTTCTTCGTCTAGCAACGCTGCCGTGCTCATTCTTACTGGAATGGTCTCGCCCATCTTGTTCTGAATAGTGGTATCGATGTGGACTGTAGGGTCCTGGCGCTCGATGACTGTTTTTAATGGACACTCTACATGACACATTCCCCCTTGCAGAATGTCGCCACAATATCGACCAACAGCTTCCTTTGCTGAATACCCGGTCA
>JASFKF010000131.1:0-5702 GCA_050118775.1 Syntrophobacterales bacterium | reverse complement strand
TGGGCTATTTCAAAAAACAGCTTTCAGCTGACGAAAAACGAGAACTTTTGGAGACAATAGAGCAATATCGGAATGAATATATCCCCCTGATCGTGCCAGTTACGCTGCTCAAGCACTATGTTCGAAAATACGACCAGCCCTATTTGAAACAACAACTGTATCTTAACCCTCATCCCATTGAGCTTAAGCTCAGAAATCACGCCTAAGATTGGATGTGGGATATGGGATACGGGATACGGAAATAATTGTGGAGCATAACTGCTAAAACCCATCACACATCCCACATCGCACATCTCACATCAGTTTCGAGGAATAGCTGTACATGTCTTCTTGGTTAGAAACCTATAAGCCCGTCGCCTCGAGCCGACTACAACTTTTGTTGGCGGGGTTGATGTGGAGCTTGGTGGGTGTGGGATTGATTTGTGTGGGCACCTACTGGATTCTGAGCACCTCCAGTCACATCATGGGCCTCCTGGCAATTTCACTGTGTATCGGACTTGCTAAATCACTTCTGATTTTAGACCGGGTGGCTAGCCGAATTGTAAAACGTATCGCACTACGGGGTGAAGGTCGATGTATGGTAAGCTTTTATTCTTTACGAGTCTGGGCCATTGTAATCATTATGATGCTAATGGGTCGAATACTCCGTGGCGCAGGCATATCTTATTCCCTCCTAGGTCTAATCTACGCCGCCGTAGGCACCAGCTTACTCATGTCCAGCCGATCCATTTGGCTGGCTTGGAAAGACCATCCCCAAGCCGATTAATCGGCCGAAGGTAACTGGGTCTGCCTTTCAGTTTTTTCTAATGTTTCCAGAAGATTTGAGTTGAACTTCCTTGCTTGGTGCAAATTTGTGCTTATCTTTAAGGGTACTTTTTTGAGTTCAAGCAACCAATAACTTTCAACATATGGGAAGAGGAGAATAAGAAATGAAAGACAAGCGTAATTTGCACCTTGAGGTGCAAGAACACATAGACTGTTTTGCCAATACTGATCCACTCAAAGAGATGTCCGAAATTACCAAGGATGCGGACAAAGATCAGGCTGCTTTGAAATGGATGGCCCTGGCAGTTTTGCACGGCATTAATTTCAATGCCAAGAAAATCTCCATCAGAACGGCACCCGATGGTACTACCACGGTGCAGGCAAAGTATCGCGAGGCAGAACTTCCATCGCCGGGTGGAGATATTGGCCGGCACATAGTTGAGGCAACACGTCGAATAACTCATTTCGAGGGCGACAAAGGTAAAGGTCCGTTAGCACTCGGTGTTCGCAACGATAATCTTGAGATCGGTGTCAAGGTGAAACGGGACGAGCATGGGGAGACGGTTACTTTCAAGTTTCCCAAATCCAATTAACAGTTGACCTTGGGAACCAAGCTATCGGGGGCAATGGCCCTTTTCTGTGGGAGCGGCTTTCCAAACCCTGAGAGAGTAGACCTGAGCCAGTGGATAGGTATTGTCGGTGGATAGCCGCTGCTGACATTCCCTAGTGAGAACTAAATCGTCCCTTGAAAGTCACTCCCACATTGTGTAATCCTAGCAAGGCATGGAACGGGTAGGTTCACAGCAGTATTTCAGGAAGTTATCTTGAAAGGAGAAAAGATGAGTAGTTCCACAGAAAAGCGGATAAAAGCCTTGGAAGTGGCCCTTAATAATGAGTCGAGGGAGAGAGATTTTTATCTGAAGCATGCAGAGAGAACGAGCAACTCTTTCGGTAAGATGATGTTTCAATCCATCGCCAAGGATGAGGACGAACACTACCAAAAGATCCTGGAACTACACAAGAATTTAAAGGAGAAGGGTAAGTGGCCAGAGACCATACCCTTGAAGGTTAAAGGGGTGGATATGAAATCGGTCCTCAAGAAGGTCATTGCTTCTGTAGACACTTCCGCCAAAGTCGACACCGATGATATGGAGGCTGTGAAGATCGCCATAGATTTCGAGTCGAAAGGCGAGAAGTTCTACAGCGATCTCCGCGACTCTGTTGACGATCCTATTGAGAAGGAATTCTATGGGATGTTGGCCACCATGGAGAGGGAGCACCGTCTTTCCCTTGAAGATACTTATGATTATTTCAAGGATCCCGAAGGGTGGTACCGGATGAAGGAAAAACGTCATCTTGACGGTGGTTAAATCAATCAATCTTCCCGGGAAATTCTCCAACCCCTTTTCCGTTTTATGTAGCCTCGGTGCTTCTTGTCGGCGAGCCGCTTTTCCTTTGCCAGGGCTGGCAGTTTAGTTGGCTTTCTTTCAGACCTCGATTCCAGAGCTTGCTGTAAGAGCTCGACAAAGCGCTCCAAGGCCATCTCCCTGTTGGCGGCCTGACTTCTGGTTTTCTGTGAGACAACCCGCAGCTCCCCTTTTTTACTGATTCGAGTCGGCAGTCGCTCTAGTAAAAGCTGTTTCTGATCCGGGCTAAGGCTAGGTGAGTTAATCAGGTCAAACCTGAGTGTTACTCGAGTGCTGGCCTTGTTGACGTGTTGGCCTCCTGGTCCACTGCTACGGGAAGCGGTGAACCTGAGTTCGTCCTCCGGAATCGAAAGTTGATCGGTTATGCGAATCATAGGAATAATATAGCATATTCGCCCTGACGTCTCATATCCAGTAGTCAATAGTAAACGGTAAGCGGTGAGCGGCAAGCAGTGAGCAGTAAGCGGTGTAAACCATTTACTCTGAGCTCTCAACTTCGAACTTGAAACTTGGAACTTGGAACTTGGAACTTAAATCGTCTGACCTCTGATCTCTAACCTTTGATATCTGTCCTCTGTTCTTTTCGTCTAGTCCGATCTCCCGTCTCGCTCGTCAAGCTTTGCTCTATGCCCACCGTCATCTGGCGTCTGGTGGATTACTTTGGTTGGTTCGAGCGCGAATCAGCTCGGGTGCCAATTCATCTTTCTCACTTCGTAATTGCAACATCACTATTGCTGTAATCACCAAAATGCCGCCAAGAACCTGGAAGGGTTCGAGGGTTTCACCGAGAAAAAGGTAGGCAATGAAGCCGGCTGAGATTGGTTCTAAGGTGGCGGTGATCGAAGCACGGGTTGAGCGGATGTAATTTATGCCGACAAAATAGAGGCCAAAAGGAACAGCGGTACCCAGGAATGCTATGTATAAAAGTCCTGTCCACTGGGACCAGGTGAATCCTGCTACCAGGTAATGGAAGGGAGGATAGAAAATGTACCAGGGGATGGCTGAGAACAAAAGGGCGTAGAAGAGCACGGTCCAGGGCGAGTAACGATGCATTGCCCGTTCGCCAAGCAAAGCATATGAAGCATAGCAAACTGCCGAGGCCAGCCCCCAGAATATTCCTGCACGGTTCAGTTGCAGAAGTTGGAGATTGTATCCTCCAACCACCAAGTAGCAGCCAATAAAAGATAAAAACAGGGAGAGCAACTTCAACACAGTTAAACGTTCTCGCCAAAAACAAACTGAGTAGAAGGCCACCAGAATTGGAGCCAGATACTGAAGCAGTATGGCTGCTGCCACTTGAATTTTGCTGATGGCAGTGAAGTAGGTCAACTGAACCAGGGCCATGACCACGCAGCCTAGGAAGAGGAAGAACCAAAAGTCTTTGGTTCGGATTCGAAAAAGATGTCTGGCGCGGATTCCAAAGAATAAAGCAAGGAGTAGAGATCCAAAGGTGGCCCTGACCTGGACAACATCTAAAGGTGTAATTCCACCAGCAAACAGCCCTTTTCCGACTGTGCCAGAGGCAGCCCACAGTATGGCTGCGCTTATCACACAGAGATATCCTTTAGTTGAGTTAGTCGTCGCGGCCATAAGTTCGACGTATTTTCTTGAACAGCGGCTTCAGGTCATACATGTAAGATTGTTTCTCTAAGCTATCCAATTTGTCCAACCAAGTTTGCCGATAATCTTCCTGGCTTTTTCTGAATGGCACAGAGGTCCGTAGCCAGCTGGGATGGTCCATTTGCGTCTTCAAACCGTCCAGCTCGAAGAGAATAGGAAATAGTCCCTTGAGCCTGACCTCACTATTTTCGCTAGTATCGACATCCTCTAGATAGTTTAGCTTTCCCGTGGCCCAGAATTTAGCGTGTGTTTTTTCATGCTCAACAACGCTTTGGAAATCAGCATAAGTGAAAGCGGGGTGGAACATCTTCGGGCCAAAAATCATTCTAGAAGGATAGCCCCTTCCAATAGCTAGGGCATGACTAGTGGTTCGATAGCTTCCATTTTCAATCCTTACTAGTGGGTTGGTAATAGCAAAGACCTCTACTTCGTTGGAATATAGAATCTCCAGTACATAATCCGGTAGCCCCTCCCGTTGCACGTATGATTCGATGAAATTGTTGCGCAAATGTGACTCTCTCTGAGCCTGAAAAAAAAACTCTTGGAGGTCATTGGGATGGCCCGTAACCATGTCGATGCAAGGTGGTAGGAGGATAATCATCAGCACAGTGGCGAAAAGTGCATTTATTTTAATGTTCGAATGGTTGCCTTGCATTGCTCAGACCTGCCGACTGTAGAGTTCAGGTTTCAGCTGTCAGGTGTCAGGAAAAAGAATCATAGAACCTGACACCCAAAACTTACACCAATTTCAATCAGACCGGGGTTAAACCGAAGCGAACTGCAATTGGTGCAGACGGTAATAGAACTGTCGGCGCGAAATAAGATCCTCTTGGGTGCCGTGTTCGACAATCCGTCCCTTGTGTACGACTAAAATCCGGTCAGCTTGGCGTATGGTTGAAAGCCGATGGGCAATAACCAGGGTGGTTCTCCCTTGAAAGAGTCGTTCCAAACCCTGCTGAATCAAGTACTCTGTCTCACTGTCAATGTTTGCTGTGGCCTCATCGAGAATTAGTACTTTCGGGTCATAGGCCATAGCCCGGGCGATAGCGAGAAGTTGCCGCTGCCCGGTGGAAAGGGTGAATCCACCTTCGTGCACCTCCGCATCCAGTTTGCCGGGAAGGCGGGAAACCAGATCTTCCAGGTGAGCCAGCCGAGTAATTCTCTCGAGTTCTCTCGAGGAGAGGTCGCGATTTAAAGAGATGTTTTCCCTCAGCTTTCCGGCAAAGAGAAATACATCTTGCATTATCAGCCCCACCTGAGATCTAAGCCAGGGCAAATCCAGATCTCGAATGTCTCTCCCATCAAGAAGAATTTTTCCCCTTTGTGGTTGGTGAAATCTCTCTAAGAGATGCATAAGAGTGGTTTTGCCGGCGCCGGTGACACCCACAATCGCAAGGGTTTCGCCACTGCGGACCTTGAAGGAGATGTCTTTCAGCACCGGTTCGTCGTGATGATAACCAAAAGTCACCTGTTGAAACTCAATTTCACCCTTTAGGATGTCAGGTTTGGTTTTGCCAGAAGCGTATTTTTCTTTCTCCTTGTCGTCCAGGAGAAGAAAGATGCGCTCGGCAGATGCCATGGCGGACTGCATAATAGAGTACTTTTGTGAGACATCTCGAATGGGTCCAAAAAACATCCGTAGGTAGGAAATAAAAACCACCAGAGCGCCCAGACTCAGCCTGTCTGCCAAAACCTGTCGGCCCCCATACCAGAGGAGCAGTGCGATGGTTGTGGTGGCCAATAATTCAATGCAGGGAAAGAAAACTGCTTGGAGAGTTATTTGTCTTACGGTGGCGCGGTAGTAAGCATGGTTGAGAGCTTCAAAGCGACTCGAGGTCGCCCTCTCCTGGCGAAAAATTTTGATTACTCTAATGCCAGAAAGATATTCAT
>JASFKF010000130.1:0-5702 GCA_050118775.1 Syntrophobacterales bacterium | reverse complement strand
AGACCTTCCGGGGTCGTCCCCTCCTGACCCACAATTTTTGCCACCAGTTTGTATAAACTTTTCAAAGGTATATCTGCAGGACACACTTCCTCGCAGAGGCCACAATATACGCAAAGGGAACGGCCTACCATGTGCATTGCCCGGGTCATGAGGAAGTTGGGATTGGCAGGAGGGAGATCTCCCCGCGGTATCAATGCAGCTTCCTCGAGGGTGCACTCGTGGCAATAACAAACCGGACAAATGTTCCGGCAGCCAAAGCACTTGACACAGCGGTCGAAGGTGTCAAACCATTGTTGGAGTTTGCCCAGCAGATCCATTTGAGAACCAACCGGGTCCTCACCACCCACAACGGGCTGGGCTGGCTCACCTGCAACCAAAGCATCCGGAAAGGGTTTCCAGCACTGATGCTTTTCGACCAGTTCGGCAGGACAAGCGAAGCCCACCGGGATAACATGATCCGGATCCAGCATGCTGACGGTAAAAAGTAGCTGAAGAGCCCGCTCGTCGCAGCCTCGCACCAGAACGGCGAAAGTCTCATTGGGATGCTCGCTGGCGAGATGGGTCAAAATCTTGTCCAAGGGATAGCGAGCCTCTGCAGGGTTCTCCCTGTCTCCGAGGGATAATTCATCGAGTTCCTCGGCCTTGGTAAACAGATGAGGGCCAACGTCGGTTCCCTCCTGTTTCAAACCCAAAAAGCCCTTTATTTTTCCTTCTGCAAATAGATTTCTCACGTGATTTTGAATTTCTTCTTTCATTAGCCTTCCTTAATGACTCTTGCAATTTTGGGGATAACCGCCCCCGTTTGCTTTAACTTTTTGTCCTTTATCCGAACCAGAACGAAAGCGAGACCGAAACAAAGGGAAGCAATCCCAAAAGAGGTCAATTCAGCATTTGTTCCGAGAATAGGAGCCACTTTCTGCCCAAGTGTAGCCCCAGCAATGAGAGCTAGAATGGGAAACAAATAGACTAGAAAGGAGAGTTTTACCAAAGATTGATTTTCCAGGGTCAAGAGCACTTGGTCCCCAGGTCGCGCCTGAACAAGGTTGAGGGCTTCAACCTCCATCTCTTTACCGCCGCCCAGAACGTGGCAGGCACCATGGGAACTGCAGCTCTCGCACATTTCGGAACGGCTGGTAACCACCCAGGCTTTGGTGCCCACAGTTCTCTTAACCATGCCCTCTTCGGTCATCATGGGCTAATCTCCCAAAAATAATGAGACGGGTCAAATATCAGGGGCGACAGGGTCGAGTCGATAACTTCCGCCCCTATCACCTCGCCGACGAACAAGGAGTGGTCTCCAACCGCTACCGTTTTCACCAGTTCGCAATCGATATAAGCAAAAACACCTGACAAGAGAGGGTTGCCCGCCGGTGTTCGCTGAGGAACAACCCCTTCGAATTTGTCCATTTCGCGCCCTGTAGTTAAAGCGAATCGGGCGGCGACGTCTACCTGTCCGGATGCCAAAATGTTCAGGGAAAACTGCCCACTATTGGTGATCATTTCGTGACATTTTCTCAGAGGTGCAATGGCAACCATCACCATCGGTGGGTCATAAGATAGCTGGGTGACCCAGGGTGTAGTCACGCCGTTGATCTGGCCTTGGTCGGAAACCGTGACGATATAGACGCCATTGGTAATGGAGCTGAAGAGGATATCTTGCGTACTTACTTCAGCCTTGTCAGGGTAACTAACGAGCTCTATATGCGTTTCTTGACCCAAAACGTCGGATACCTTAGTTTCAATCTCGCTCCGGTCAATGGGTTTCAGACAGTAGGCATTAGCCCCTAGCCGCATAGCTTCCTCAACGGTTGCATGGGTGGGGTAACCTGTAAGCATTATCACTTTTATGTCGGGTCGGATCTCCTTTAGTCTGCTCAAGACCTGAACGCCATCCATCTTTTTCAGTTTTATGTCCAAAATTGCCAGGTCAACCGGATGGTTATTAACGTGATCGATGGCCTCGTCTTCATCAGTGTAACCAACGACCTCGTGCCCTCTTTTCTTCAATACTCTACTGACGGCGTTTACCGCCTCCTGGACATCGTCAAGAACCAGAATTAGAGCCATGCTCTTCTCCATTTTCTTTCAAATACATAGCGGTTTGCTCAATGATATCTTCCCCGAGTATAGCAGATCAATCCACAGTTGAGACACCTGACAGCCTCCTGCTTTGCCATTTCCTCGGTGAGTCCCCCCTCGATTTCGAGACTGGGGTCATAAGATTCCTCAGGAGGTCTTTTGGGCATCTTTTGTCTGGGTCCGGCAGGTAGCAGTTCCTGCACCTGCTCTACATCCAGAATCTCTGTTTGGTCGGTGATCATATGTACTGGCGGGGATACTTCTTTTCCGGTGAGGAACATATGAGTTGAGGCAGCCGCCCTGCGGCCCGCCCCAATGGCTTCCACTACTGCGCGGTAATCGCTTATGGGGTCAGTGGTGGCAAAGATTCCTTCGGGTCTCGCTGTTGAAGGTGGATGATAGGGAGAAATGGTTTCCCACAACAAAGGAGCTTCCTCTCCCTCCAGGGCTGGCACTTTGACAAGGATCATTTTCGGTAAACGCCCAGAGGCAGCAATAACCGTATCGGCGGGAATGGTTATCTCAGTAGATCGTCTAGGTGCATCAGTGGAGGAAGCGAGTTGGGAAAATACCACTTGGGTCAGACTTTCATCTAATCCTTTAAACTGGGTCAGGGTAGCGTCGAAGTAAACCTCTGTTCCCTCATCGCCGATCTTAGCTAGGTCAGAGTCGGAGAGCCCCAGCTCCCTTTTAGAACGGCTGTAAAATATGGTTACCTCTTTTGCCCCAGCCTGGCGACATCTTCTCGCAGCGTCTAGAGCCATTTCCCCACCGCCGACAATCACCACTCGTTGGCCTACAGGGACGTCGATTCCCTGTGCCCAGGCCAAAGAAACTGGCAGGAGCAGATAGAGGCCGGGCATGGCCTGTGCCAGATCGGGTTCTTGCCCGCGCAGGAGCATAGCGTCCCAGCCGCCTGTAGCCAAAACCACAGCCTCATAGCCCTCCTGAAGCAGAGATGCCAGAGTAAAATCTTTGCCGAGGGCTTTTTCAGTTTGGGTCTCCACTCCCAGCTCCAAGATACCCTCTATATCCCAATCCAGAACGTCTTTGGGCAACCGTGATTCACCAATCACCGTACGAAGCAGACCGCCCAGTTTGGGCATGGCCTCAAATATGGTGGGAGAATGACCTAGACGGGCGAGGAAGCAGGCGGCAGTCAAGCCTTCAGCACCGCCACCTACAACGGCGAGGCGACGGCCAGTCTCAGGAGCTTTGAAAAGTTGCAGCCGCTGACCGCTTTCTCGTTCATAATCGGAGACAAATCGTTTCAGATAATTGATGGCCACCGGCTCGTCCGTAAGATTGCGACGGCATTCGAACTCACAGGGATGGGGGCAAATACGGCCGCAAACAAGGGGCAGGGGGTTTCTTTCCTTGATCACCCGCACAGCTTCAAGATAATTTCCCAAGGCTGTTTGTTGGATCTGTTCGGGAATGTTGATCCCGGCCGGGCAGGTTCTCTGACACGGGGCGGTGCATTCATCAGTGGTGTACTCGCCGAGAATTCGATTTGTCACCGAGGTGAGAGTAATAATTCCCTTTGGACAGGTGCGGACGCAGGTACCACAGCCGGTACAGGTGTCTTCGTGGACAATCGGTAGGCCGTCATCTCCCATGGAGAGGGCGCCAAAAGGGCAGGCCTTGACACACGAAGCCAGGCCAATACAGCCTATGGGACATTCTTTTGATCCCCCGTCCAGTAGCATGGCAGCGCGGCAGTCGGTGACACCGTCGTAGACATACTTGATATCGGCCTTTTCAACGCTGTAACGGCAGCCTATTTGGGCGATTTCTGGCTCCTTTAGTTCCACTTTAACCCCGAGGATCTCGGCCACCTTCTGGTGAACTTCGACGCCTCCTCCGACACAGGAGTTTGGAGCCAGTTGACCTACTACAATGGCTTGGGCCGCTGCAGTGCAGCCGGGGAGTCCACAGCCGCCACAATTGGCTCCTGGAAGGGCCTCTTCAACCTCGATAATCTGTGGATCTACGTACACATAAAAAACCTTGGAGGCTACAGCTAGTCCAACACCAGCCAACAACCCCAGACCCCCTATGGCTAAACCCGCAGCGAGCATACTCACATCTCCTCATTCAGATTTCGAACACTTTGCGACCAAGAGAAGGTTGCAGTGTATCTAAGATCAGTTAACCTTTTTGCCTCACCCCTGGAATAATGGAATGCTGGAATGTTGGAGTAATGAACCCATGTAAAGTATCAACGGTAGTGCAAACACACTCTAATTTTAACCGATTTGAATCCATCATTCCCTTTTTCCACCATTCCAATATTCCAGGGTTAATCCACTAACCCTGAGAAACCCAAAAAAGCTAAGGCAAGGAGTCCGACTGTTATCATGGCAATGGGCATTCCCGCAAAAGGACCGGGAATTCTGGCCGTGGGGAATCTTTCCCTTAAACTAGCGAGCAATACCATGGCCAAGGAAAAGCCCACCGCTGAAGCAAAGGAGAAGATGACCGTCTGCATGAAGTCAAATTCTTCCTGAATATTGATGATGGCTATACCCAATACAGCGCAGTTGGTAGTAATCAAGGGAAGAAATATGCCCAGGGCTCGATACAGTCCCGGGATGGACTTTTGCAGAAACATCTCAACCAGCTGAACCAGTGAAGCGATGACCAGGATAAAGGCGATTGTTCGCAGATATTCCAAACCCAGTGGGTTCAGAACCGCATACTGCACCACCCAGGTGATCATTCCAGCAAGGGTCACCACGAAAACAACCGCCATTCCCATGCCAACAGCAGTATCCATTTTTTGGGAGACACCCAGAAAAGGACAATTTCCCAAATAGCGAGCCAGGACAATGTTGCTGACCAAAATGGCGCTCACGATTAAAAGAAGATAGTCACCCATTGCAGAGAGTCCTTTCTTTCAGGCTTAAGCTTTCAACCTCAACTGATGTGAGATGTGTGGTTGAGCATCTCCTTCTCTTTCATCTCACATCTCATATCCCATATCGCACATCTTCATCTAATGTGCTGGTCTTTTGCGGCTGATGATGTTCATCAAACCCAGGAGGAATCCTAGACATACGAAGGCGCCCGGAGCCTTGACTATAAAGCTCAGAGGCTCAAAGGTGTCCCACATAATGCTGGCGCCAAAGAAAGTACCGTTGCCCAAGATCTCCCTGATACCTCCCAAAACCGTGAGAGAGATGGTGAAGCCCAGCCCTATACCCAGACCATCAGCCAGTGAGTGGACGATAGGGTTCTTGGAGGCGAAGGCCTCGGCTCGGCCTAAAATAATGCAGTTAACCACTATCAAGGGAATAAAGATCCCCAGAATTTTAAAGAGGGGGTAGAAGTAGGCTTGCATTAAAAGTTCAACGATGACCACAAAGGAGGCTATCACCACGATGTAGGAAGCGATTCTTACCTTGCCAGGGATGATCTTTCTCAGCATCGAGACTAAAACATTGGAGAAAACTAAAACAAAGGTGGTGGCCAATCCCATCCCCATGCCGTTTTCGGCAGCGGTGGTAACTGCCAGGGTTGGGCACAGTCCCAACACCAGTCGAAAGGGCGGGAGTTCTTGCCAAAATCCCTTGGTAAACTCTTTGACCACACTCATGGCTAAAATGCCTCCTCTTTGATCT